>JAIEAS010000196.1 GCA_029071285.1 Clostridia bacterium | reverse complement strand
GTTCTTCAGATGAAGGGCGCGCTCACTCCCGCGGAATCGGATATTTTAAACGACAACTTCAACGCCCTTTTAAAACTTATGGCAAAATACAACGTTTAAATGGATTTTAAATTCGCCTGAACGTATTCGCCCTCGCGCTGCGCAATCTGAAGTGCCTCGCGGTTCAAAGGCGTTCCCTGCTTTAAAATAACTCTGCCGTCCTTTTCGACGTCGCTCTTCAAAACACGCTCCTTAGGTTTGACTATAACCGCGTCTCCGCAGACAATCTCGTTTGCGGAGAACTTTTTTTTGCCCACGAACGCGCAGGTGAGAGTGTCGCAGTCCACGGAAAAGTCGGACAAAGTGCCGAGGTAAATTCCGTTGCCGTCGAAAACGGGTTTGCCCAGACGCATAGGCACGCTTGCGCGCATTGCGGCTTCTCTGTCCTCGAAAATAATTTTATCCTCGCCGTAGCTTACAATATTCTGCGCGTCGACTATAAACTCGTTTTCGTTCATATCCGCGCATTTAAGATATTCAAGTCTGTCGCCGCGCACGTTTACCGAAATTACGTAACCGCTCTTGCCCGCCGTGCTCTCTATTTTCATACCGTAGAATAATGAAATTTTCATAACATACCTCGTGATATTCTGTTTGTATTCTACGAATATAATATTTACAGACACCTCGCAAAAAGCACGCAGTAAAAGGTATAATTTTGTCGATTGCCAAATAATCGGCAAAAACTTTACATATGAGTTGACAGGTGTAAAGTTTTAGTGTAAAATTCTGGTAGTTATGAAAAGTTACGACGTAATTATTGCGGGCGCGGGAGTCGCGGGTCTGAACTGCGCGCTTCACCTGCCCAAAGAAAAAAAGGTCCTTATAATCTGCAAGGACGACCCCGAAAAGAGCGACAGCTATCTCGCGCAGGGCGGAATCTGCCGTCTTAAAAACGAGGAAGATTTTCAAAGCTATTTTGAGGACACTATGCGCGCGGGCCACGGCGAAAACAATCCCGCGGCTGTGGAGTGTATGATACGCTCGTCGCAGTCGGTGATTGACGAGCTGGTTTCACTCGGGGTGGATTTTGCGAGAGAACCCGACGGCAGCCTTTCAAACACGCGCGAGGGGGGACACTCCACAAACCGCATCTGTTTCCACAAGGACACGACGGGCAAGGAAATAACCTCGCGCCTTATGCAGAAGGTGCAAACTCTTAAAAACGTTACGGTTGCGCCGCACACCGTTTTGCTGGACATAATTGCGGACGGCGAGTGTTCGGGCGCGGTCGTATGGGATAAAAAGACGGGTGAGGTGAAAAAATTATTTTCCGATTACCTCGTGCTTGCAACGGGCGGAATAGGCGGCGTGTTTAAAAAGAGCACTAATTTCAGAATACTCACGGGCGACGGCGTTGCTGTGTGTCTGAAGCGAAAGGTTGCGGTTGACAACGTAAACTACGTTCAGATTCACCCGACCACCCTATACAGTGAAAAAGAGGGCAGAAGCTTTTTGATTTCCGAGTCGGTCCGCGGCGAGGGCGCCGTGCTTTTAGACAAAAACTTTAAAAGGTTCTGCGACGAGCTTCAGCCCCGCGATGTGGTTACCGCCGAAATAAAAAAGCAGATGCAAAAGGACGGCACGCCTTTCGTCTGGCTGGATATGCGCGCAATCCCGAGGGACGAGGTTTTGTCCCACTTCCCCAGCATTGTAGAAAGGTGCGCGGAAGAGGGGATTGACGTCTTCAGAAGTCCCGTGCCCGTCGTGCCCGCCCAACATTATTTTATGGGCGGAGTGAGGAGCGACCTGAACGGCAGAACGACTATGCCGCGCCTCTACGCCGTGGGCGAAACCTGCTGCAACGGTGTGCACGGCGCAAACAGACTCGCTTCAAATTCACTTCTGGAGAGTCTGCTGTTCGCAAAGCGCGCGGCGGAAGATATTACCTTAAATTATAAAAGCGCAGAAAAATTTGCGGACGCGGATTTAAACGATTACCGCAACCCGCAGAAAATTTTGGACGAATACAAACAGATTTTACTTAAAGCTATCGAGGAGGCCGAAAATGTCAGACCGCATAACACTTAAAATCAACGCGGACGAACTTATTAAATCAGCATTAAAAGAGGATATTTCAAGCGAGGACGTAACCACCAACGCCGTTATGCGCGGGTTCGTTGCGGGCGAGGCGGATTTAATCTGCAAGCAGGACGGAATAATCTGCGGCTTGCCCGTGTTCGAGCGCACCTTTAAAATTCTGGACGAGGGCGTTGAAATTGAGTTTTTCAAAACCGAGGGCGAGCAAGTTAAAAAGGGCGAGCTCATCGCAAAAGTGCGCGGCGATATCCGCGTTATCCTCTCGGGCGAGCGCACCGCTTTAAACTTTTTGCAGCGTATGAGCGGAATTGCAACCTACACCGCACAGACCGTTAAACTGCTCGAGGGCAGCAAAACCCGCCTTCTGGATACCCGCAAAACCACGCCGAATATGCGCCTCTTCGAAAAGTACGCCGTAAAGGTGGGCGGAGGCTGCAACCACCGCTACAACCTGTCGGACGGAATTCTTTTAAAGGACAACCATATCGGAGCGGCGGGCGGCGTTAAAAAAGCAATTCAGATGGCTAAGGAATACGCGCCCTTCGTCAGAAAGATTGAGGTTGAGGTTGAAAACCTTGAAATGTGCAAAGAGGCGGTCGAAGCCGGCGCGGATATTATTATGCTCGACAATATGAGCGTCGAGGATATGAAAAAGGCGGTCAAATTAATCGCGGGCAGGGCTCAGACCGAGTGCAGCGGCAACGTTACCCGCGAAAATATCGAAAAAATAAAATCGGTCGGGGTGGACTTCGTATCAAGCGGCGCGCTCACCCATTCCGCGCCCATTCTGGATTTATCCCTTAAAAACCTGCATCCCGTGGAGGAGAAATGAAATCGGACAAGCGCAGGCAGGAAATTTTAAGCCTTTTGGGCAATACCGAAAACGCAATTCCCGCAAACGTCCTCAGCGAAAAATTCGGTGTTTCCCGTCAGATAGTGGTGCAGGATATTGCAATTC
>JAIEAS010000195.1 GCA_029071285.1 Clostridia bacterium | reverse complement strand
CGGTGGATGAGCTATTATTAAATCATAATAGAACGGCTCAACGATCTTTAAATGCTTGATGACATCCCCCTTGATATGCCATTCAGGGTGACCGCCCGAACAGTCTTTTATATCGCAGCTGAACGCTTCGTGCCCTTTTTCCCTAAAAGCTATACAAACACGTTGACTCTCTTCACACGCTACTAATACTCTCATTTGTTTTCCTCTTCCTTTTCAAAAATTGAAATCTGCTCAGGATCTTCAAAGAAATTTTCTACACCCTCCGCAAGCAGAATATGTTTTGCTTCAATCTCAGCGCGTTTACCCTCAAGGAATCGCTTTAAATTCCCCTTCGATATATAACGCCAACTTGAAACCTTTTCTATAATCTCATCAAGGTTTTCAATTCTAAAAGTAGGCTTTTCAAGCTCCCTCAAAGTATAAATTATTTGCTCATAACGTAAATCAGCTTCAAGCTTCAGTATGTCCTCGCACTCATCAAAGTTATATAACAACCCATATCCCTGTATCATACGGCGATTATGTAACGCTTCATAAAGAGTCCAAAATGTCTGCTCATTATATAGAAACGCGCCTTTACTTTCGTCAAAAGCACCCTTGCATGCGTACTTGAACGCTTCGTGATAATACCCCTCACTATCACTCATCTGAACATCATAACCCAACTTTAATTCTTCAATCGCTTTTGCCGTCACGCGCTCATTATTCAAAAGCAAATACCAAATTTTTTGTAATAAAATCTCAAGGGCGCTGAACTTCTTACTTATAAAACCGCCGTCAAAGCTATACGGGTTTACTATCGTTTTTTCAAGCTTTAAGCCCTTTCTAAACAAAACCATACAATGAAAATGCGGATGAAATTCTTTAGTTGTCTGATTTTGCGTAACTTCTACACCTCGAACAGCTCCAGCATAGCCATAAGCCAAAAAATCAACATTCTTAACTTTTTTAATACCGTTGAAATACCTTATCATGTATGGAAACTTTTGAAACATTTTATCTATAACGGACGGCAACTCATTACCCGAACAATTTGGAACAGTCAAGACCAGATGGAAGACTTCATAATCTTTCCTATATTCATCGAGTTGAGGTGCAAACCTTGCTTGACGTTCAAGAGCCATATTTGATTGACAGTTAAAACAAAACTTATCCCGACAAAGGTTTACGCGCTTAATATCCTTAACTTTCAACTTTAAATAGCTATCTATATCCCAAAATTTACAGCAAACGTTAATTGCCTTACTTTTATTCAAAAACTTTATTTCGCCGTCTCTTTCATATCTATCTAAATAAAAATCAGCTATTTGATAGTTATGTCGAACTCTTGTTTTTAACTCTTCAAAATACTCCTTATCTATTTCATTTCCGTTTGACATAACACCACCTTGAACTTTTACGGGACGACTTGTTTCTAATATATCAAGGTATTGCCCCACCCGCGCGCCTACGGCGCGCAGCTGAGGCAATACGACAGCCCTTTTAAGGCACGGCAAGCCGCGCCTTTCGCAAATAAATGCGAACCGAATTTCCGTTCATTGTCCTACCTCTTCGCCCGCAACTTTCGCGCCTCGTTCTCCAGCGTGGGCGCGCACCGCGCGTAAGGTGAACAACAAGCAGGCGTTTTGTAAACAGTCCGCCCTTATCCGTCTTAACCTCTCGCCAAAAGCTTGCGAACAAGCTCCATTTTCTCTTGCTCCGACATCTCCGCCGGTGATTGCTTCTCTTGCACCTTCTCCGCTTTTTCCGTCTTAGCCAAAGGGTGTTGCTTGCAATACCGTTGAATACCCTCAAGTGTTAAATCGCCCTCTTCCTGCTTTATGTACTCATAGCCGCGCTTATCAATGCCATAAAGGAAATACGGCACGCCACTAAACGAATTGTAATAATCAAACACGTCGCCCCAAACGCGAAACTTTCCACGCTCTACAAGTTTTACTTTTAGCTCTTTTATATCAAAGCCAAAACTTGCAAGCTCTTTCAAAGCATTTGCAAGCTGATTATGTATACACAAAAATTCCCAGCGTTGGCGCTTCCAGAACAGCAAGAAACGCTTTACACCTGAATCCAACATAAAATATCTATCGATGACCAAACTGCGCAACGCTTTATCCAGGTCACCACCTACTTGTAAATCAAAGATTATGGTTATCAGGTTATGGCGACAGTACTTAGCTAACAATCGCAAATAATGGTCTAAACTCTGCCAGTTTCGGCAATATGCCAAAACGTCCACTTCATGCAGAAAGACCATTGAACCGCGCGGCAAATACTGAACGTCGTTTTCATCGTTCGGCAAGCCCAACCGCTCAAGGTCAATAAACCAAGTTTTAATACCGCGCCGCTTGTCCAAGACCATTGACGGGCTACTAAAATACAACGTTTTGTCAACATTGAGTTTTATTCCAGTCCCCTCAAAATAGCGCATAGCAAGGTTTTTGCCTTGCTCATACCGCCATTTACGCCAACGCTTATAATCTGTGCGCAGTATTGCCGTTGCAAATGAAGTTTTCCCTGCACCTTGACAACCGTTGATTGCATATAGCCCCGGTGAAAACGGAGCTTTTTTTAGAATTGCGTTTAAATTCAAAACTTAGAACCTTTTTTATCTTCTGCTTCTAAACGCTTAGCAAATGTTTTATATTCGCTCTGTAAAGCCTTTAAAGCAGTTTCTATACCCTTGTTATAACGCTTGACAAACTTCAATTTGTCGCCGCCCTTCAGCTTTTCAAACTCTTCCTTGTCCTCTGCGTTTTCATCTTGCAATAACGCAGCTGATCCTTCAGGCAAGCACTTTTGCTTTTTTAAATACTTGATATGCCTACGCCGTATCTCTGACTCAACGGTCTTAAAAAAAAGCTCAATTTCAATCATTTCAATCTCCATTTATTTTCCGAATAAGCCATCTGAATGGCGAAGTAATTACCAACAACAGACTATACAAGCCATTGCCGACTATCTTAACAACAGCTCTAAAAGACGGAAACACAAACGATAAAATAGTACATACAATCGAAAAAGCAACAAGCCCAATAATTAACCACGCCCACCAAGGCATAGTTTTAATTTGATTTAATAACCAAGTCCAAAAATCATCTTTTTTAATGGGTTCATTTATGGGCTTGTCAGCGCCGCTTTGCTTGTTATCGACTACGCCCAAATTATATACTTCGCCATCTTCCTCGAACTTTAACCGAAGTATCATGACGTCGGATACTTGCGTAAACCTTGTTGTACAATCGTCCGCAAAAGGTAATGCCCATGGACTTACAAGAGTTAACCATATTCCGTCACCGCCTTTTGCCTGTATAGGTGTTTCATAAAAATTCAACACCCATTGCATATCCGATAAATTGAGCACAGAATTATAAGTCAATTTATATTCCTTGTTATTTTGGTCAGATATAAACTCTTCAGCGGTTTGTATTCTATCCCACGAATATTTATTAGACGTTACAATATTTCCGCCGCCTTGGTTACTTGCTTTTTCTGAATAGTTTACTTCAATAGGTTCATGCTCTGACTTTTTACCTAATTGATAATTATATACAGAGTTTAAACCACCATGAGCGCCGAAATGTGCAGGGTTTACGCAAGTATTATAAGTTACTTCACGCTCATGAAAATAAACTTCAGCTTGCATTAGTTTATCTATTGGACGGTCACAAGAAAATGCAACAAAATGCCCCGAAGTAGCTCCTCCGGTGACTCCCCAATTCAAATTCACGCCGTCTTTATAATTCACATAACCAACCATTTTATTTGTAATTTCTACAACTTCATTTTTGGTCATGGAGTATTCAATTTCGCCATTTTTAGTACGTACTGTCC
>JAIEAS010000194.1 GCA_029071285.1 Clostridia bacterium | reverse complement strand
AATATAGTGGTTTATATTAAATAAACTTTGCGGCTTAAGGTTCGGTAGGATTTCCCTCACACTCACTCCCCGTCACCGAAAGAGCAGTTTCCTTTTAAGAGTCTGAACGCGCCGAGCGCATAACCGAATCGCCACTGAGTCCACACCGTAATCTCTAATATAAAATCAGTCTAGAAGCTTTCCTTGACAATAACCACTGAGCTTATCCTCTTTTGCAAAATCAATTTCAAGCGGCAATAGATTTCAACCTTTGGCCGTATGATTGAAATCGTGAATCCGCTATCCGCTGACCTCACTCAAGGCAGGCTACTCTGTACCAAGCTTTCGCCTGACAGCAGGTTTATACTGCCGAAAATAAAATCCGGCAGCCTCCACGGTAAATGGGTTAGGCTGCGGTATGCCGTTACCAAGCTCCCATAAACCTTTACTCCCAGCATTCACCCGCTTTTGGCAAAGCAAGCAAACACCAGAAACTTCATCGATATGCCCTTTAACGGTATTTTACCCCCGTCTTCGTATCAATGGGTATTGACTAGAATACTGCACCACTATATCAACAGATATATTTTAACATAAATAAGCGTTAAAGTCAAGAGTTATCAATAAATTCTTTGCCGGACAAAGAACACAAGGTCTTTTAAAAACGAAGTATCGCCGTCAAATTTTTCTAAAATTCCCGTGCACTTGTCCGCAAGCATGTCCGCGCGAACTTTGCAGCCGTCCAGCCCGTAAAGCCTTACGCCGGTATATTTCCCCTCCGCGCTGTCTTTGCCGATACTCTTGCCCAACTGGTCAAAATTACCTTCCACGTCCAAGATATCGTCGGTAAGCTGAAACAAATTCCCTAAAACGCTTCCGAAGGTTTTCAATTCGGAATAGTATTTTCCGCCGCATAATATGCTCGGAACAACCACTGCGGCAATCAATAACTTTGCCGTTTTGTTTTCGTAAATAAAATTTAAAACGTTTTCGTTCACGGTTAGGTCGTTTTCGTGTTCGAGATCTGCGGACTGTCCCGCAATCATACCGTCAATGCCTGCGCAGTCGCAGATAAACTTCGCGGCAGAAACGTAGTCGTTGCCCTTAAAACACTCGCCAAAAAGTAAAGAATACGCCGTATTCATAAGTCCGTCACCGGCAAGAACGGCGTTACCAGCGCCGAACACCTTATGGTTGGTCAATCTGCCGCGGCGGTAGTCGTCATTATCCATTTCAGGCAAATCGTCGTGAATGAGCGAATAAGTATGGATAAGCTCGAGCGCGAGAGCGTAATTTTTTATAATTTTACTGTCAACACCCAAAAGCTCGCCCACAGCCAACATTAGTATAGGTCTTAACCGTTTGCCGCCCGATTGCAAGCTGTATTTCAAACTCTCAGCTAATTTTTCAGGTTTGCAACAAATTCCGTCGCAAAAATTATTAAGCGTACTTTCAAATTCAGCTAGGTACTTATCGTATTTTTCCTGATACTCGGTCAACGTTCACTCCTCATTACTGATAAACAGGTGTTATACATCAACATAGTTATTGTCATAGGTCCGACGCCTCCCGGTACGGGAGTTATATAAGAACACTTTTCTTTAACCGACTCAAAATCGACGTCGCCGCAGAGTTTTCCGTTTTCGTCTCTGTTCATTCCTACGTCGATTACCACCGCGCCTTCTTTGACCATGTCTGCGGTTATAAATTTAGCTTTACCGATGGCGGCAACGATAATATCCGCATTAAGACACTCTTCCTTTAAATTCTCAGTCTTGCTATGACAAACGGTAACGGTTGCATCGGCATTTAAAAGCAACATAGCCATAGGTTTACCTACGATATTCGATCGACCTACAACCACAGCTCGTTTGCCGCAAATATCTATGTTACAGCTTTCAAGCATTTTCATAACGCCGTTAGGAGTACAGGCAACTATACTCTCTTTGCCCTGACAGAGTTTTCCTGTATTGTCCGCAGAAAAACCGTCTACGTCTTTTTCTGTAGGAATAATTCTCAAAGCTTTTTCGCTGTCAAGATGCTTCGGCAGCGGAAGCTGAACGAGTATGCCGTCTATATTTTTATCTTCCGCCAGAGTATGGAGCAATTTTTCAAGTTCCGCCTGCGTCACGCCGCCGTCAAGGTAGTAGGCGTAAGATTTTATACCGACTTCCTCACACGCTTTTATCTTGTTTCTGACGTAAACCTGCGAAGCTGGATTATCGCCCGCAAGCACTACGGCAAGCCCTATTTGCCTGCCGTTCTCCTTGGTGTATTTCTCAACGTCTTTTTTGATATCGGCACGCATTTTTGCGGCGAGTTCTTTTCCGTCGATAATTTTATACATTGCCCCTCTCCCTGATTATCTCCGCAAGTATTCCGCTTAAAAACGAAGCGCTTTTCGCCGAAGAATATTTGGAAGCAATATTTGCAGCTTCGTTTACAGAAACAGCCGCAGGCACTTTGCCGAAATATAAAATTTCAGCAAGCGCAATAAAGAGAATACTTCTGTCCGCGGGAAACAAGCGGGATTCGGGGAACAGCCTCGAATGCTTATCAAGTATTTCCG
The DNA here is from genome assembly GCA_029071285.1 of Clostridia bacterium. Lineage (GTDB taxonomy): Bacteria > Bacillota > Clostridia > Christensenellales > Borkfalkiaceae > Coproplasma. Next base: position 183 of record JAIEAS010000194.1, on the reverse strand, counting down.
CAAATTCCTCTTTATGCTCCTCTACAATCTTCAGAATATCTTCGCAATAAGAAATATCGTCGTTATTTAATTTTTCACCCTTGTACATCGCGCTTTTAAACGATTCGCTGCAATCGCTGTTGAACTGTCCCGCAAATATTATTTTGAAAAGCGTTTCTCTTGCTGCCGTCCTCATATATTCTC
>JAIEAS010000193.1 GCA_029071285.1 Clostridia bacterium | reverse complement strand
ATATAATCGAAATTGGTATGCGCTTGCTTATATTCGCTCAGTATTTCGCAAGTATTATCGGTAGAACAATCATCTGCGACTTTTACATACACTTCTACACCCTGCTGGGACAAAATGCTGTCAAGCTGTTCACGCAAATATTTTTCGCCATTGTAGGTTGCTACCATCACCAGACACTTCTTCATTTTTTTACAATCTTCTTTCCTTTCTTCATTCCTAAATATCTTGCAGTCATATCAGGTAACCAACGGAAAAGAACGGGAATATTAAAATGCTTTAATGCCTGACCTAATACGTAAAATGCAAGTTTTAATCCTGTATCGGTAGTTTTATAATTATCAAATTCGGGATGTTCTCTGAACCATATTCCTGTTTGGTAATATCTATTATAAAGCTGCTTTAAACTAAATTTATGAGAGTGTTCCACGACTGCTGTCGCAATATAGCCCTTTTGATATCCCGCTTCAAGAATTTTTTTGGAATAATACATATCCTCACTCATCATCATGGGAATATCGTCATATCCATTTAGCTCTATAAAGACGGGACGATAATATGCCGCAAACGCGTCTGAAGCGAAAAACGCTTTCAGCTGCAACCTGTCAATATCTTCCGCAGAAACAAACTCTGTTTTTTCTCCGTAGTTCTTTTTTCTGATATAATACTCGATATTTTTCTTCCTGCAAATCTGCTTTCCGTAAGCGTATACAACCCGGGAATTTACATTTTTTGCAAGCTCGTAAAATGCGTCACTTTGGCAAAGTACAACGTCTTGTGAAATCATTATTACGACGTCGCTACTGCAATACTCAAAAACTGCTTTCTGTCTTGTCAATGAGTGCGAAAAATCTTCTTTTTCAACACTGAAAAAAGAAAATCCTGCTTCAAGGATTTTTTCTTTAACAAATGACGTATCGCCGATTTCGGTTATAGCAAAAACAACGTTATCTAAAATAACGCCATCTTGCATTTTAATATTATCAATTAAGTTTTCAATATAACCGTCTGCCTGATACAGCGGGCATACAACGTCAATCTTAATCATACTTAAAATTTAAAAGTATCCTTTAAAGTAAGCCAGTTCTGGTCTTTGTCGGATAAATTTAACGGAGTTCCGTCGGGAAGGGTGTAACCTTGCGCCGAGGCGGTTCCGTCATATCTGCCGACCACTCCCCAGTCTATACCGATTGTGGGGTCGTTCCAAGCAAGTCCGCCCTCATCACCGGGGTGGTAAAAGTCGGTCACTTTATAGCAAAATTCCGCAACGTCGCTCAAAACCAAAAAGCCGTGTGCGAAGCCTTCGGAAATATAAAACTGTTTTTTATTTTCTTCGGTAAGCTCCACGCCGTACCACTTACCGTAGGTTTTGCTGTTCTTTCTAAGGTCCACCGCAACGTCAAAAACTTTGCCCTTTATAACACGTACTAGCTTACCCTGCGGATACTGTTTCTGAAAATGAAGCCCGCGAAGCACGCCTTTAACGGACATACTCTGATTGTCCTGAACGAAATTCATATTCAGTCCCGCCTCTTCCATATCGCGCTTGTTGTACGTTTCCATAAAATATCCGCGATTGTCGCCGTGAACGGCGGGTTCTATAATGTAAAGCCCTTCGACAGGCGCTTTTGTAACTTTAATTTGCCCCATAATCGATTTCCTTCAAATATCTTTTGAGCGCGTCCTTCCAATCCGGCAAAGGTTTAAATCCGTTTTCAACAAGCTTGCTTTTATCAAGTCTGCTGTTGAACGGTCTTGCCGCTTTGGATAGTCCGTATTCTGCGGTTGTCACGGGAACTACTTGTGTTTTATAACCGGCTTGTCTGAATATTTCATTGGTGAAATCGCACCAGCTTATATAACCGCCCTCGTTGGTGGCGTGATAATAGCCGTATTTTTCACTTTCGACCATATCCACAAGTAATCTTGCCAAATCGTACGTGTAAGTCGGCGTTCCGACCTGGTCGTTTACCACTTTAACCGTATCGTATTTTTTGCCGACGTTCAACATAGTCCTTATAAAGTTTTTGCCATTTTTGCCGAACACCCACGCAATACGAACAATAAAATATTTTTCAAGCGTGTTTGCAACCGCAAGTTCGCCTTCAAGCTTGGTCTGCCCGTAGACGTTTAGCGGTTTGTAATCTTTGCAGTCGGGCTTCCAGGGGGCTTTACCTTCACCGCTGAAAACGTAGTCGGTTGAAATATAAACCATTTTACAGCCAAGTTTTTTGCACTCGGTTGCAATATTCTGCGTACCGTCGGCGTTTATCGCACGGACTTTAGAAATGTTTTCGCTGTCCTCAGCGGCGTCTACGGCGGTCCATGCGGCGCAGTGAATAACAGCGTCGGGTTTAGTGCGCTCCATAACATCAGCTACACTGCTGTTGTCGGTGATATCCATTTCGGATATATCGGTACCGATTGCTTCGTGACCGCGTTTATTAAGTTCGTTTACAACGTCAAAACCGAGTTGACCGTTGACGCCCGTCACTAAAACTTTCATTTGCGGTTACCGTACATTTTTTCGTAATAATTTTTATATTCGCCCGAAATTATCGGTTCCCACCAGTCTTTGTTATCGAGATACCACCGTATAGTCTTTTTAATGCCGTCGACAAACTTTGTTTCGGGCAACCAACCGAGTTCATTATGAATTTTAGTAGGGTCGATTGCGTACCGCATATCGTGCCCCTTTCTGTCTGCAACATAAGTAATCAGGCTTTCGGGTTTTCCGAGTTCTTTGCAAATCAGCTTTACGATATCGATATTGCGCATTTCGTTATGTCCGCCGACGTTGTACACTTCACCTACTTTGCCTTTGTGTATAATCAAATCAATTGCCTTGCAGTGGTCTTCAACGTACAGCCAGTCGCGCACATTTTCGCCTTTGCCGTAAACAGGTAAAGGTTTATCGGCAAGCGCGTTGGCAATCATAAGAGGAATTAATTTTTCGGGGAAATGATAAGGACCGTAATTGTTTGAGCAGCGGCTTATCGTAACCGGCAAGCCGTACGTTCTGTAATACGCCAGAACAAGCAAATCCGCCGAAGCCTTTGAGCTTGAATAAGGACTGCTCGTATGCAGCGGCGTTGTTTCAGTAAAGAACAAATCGGGTCTGTCAAGCGGTAAATCGCCATATACTTCGTCGGTGGAAACCTGATGATAGCGTTTAACTTTATATTCGCGGCAGGCGTCCATTAAGGTTGCCGTGCCGAGTATATTCGTTTTTAAAAAGATTTCAGGGTCTTCGATACTTCTGTCCACGTGACTTTCAGCGGCAAAGTTAACAACAATATCGGGCTTTTCCTCTTCAAAAAGCTTGTACACCGCTTTCCGGTCGCAAATATCTTCCTTGACAAAACGGAAATTGGGCTTATCCATAATATCTTTTAAGGTTGAAAGATTGCCCGCATAAGTCAGCTTATCCAAACAAACTATACGGTAGTTTGGATATTTTTCAAGCATATGAAAAATGAAATTGCTTCCGATAAATCCGGCACCGCCCGTAACGATAATTGTCATATTTACTCCTTAATCTCAATAAAGTCCGTCAAGAAATTTTCCGTCGATAATATCTTTAAGATACTGACCGTATTGGTTATTTTTCATTTGTTTATAAACCTTTATCAACTGGTTTTTGTTTATCCAGCCGTTCAGGTACGAAATTTCTTCAAGGCAAGCAACTTTTCTGTGTTGATGAGTTTCAACCGCCTTAATAAAATTAGTCGCATCCACAAGGCTTTCGTGCGTACCCGTGTCCAGCCAGGTAAAACCTTGTCCCAAAATTTCAACGTGAAGATTGTTATTTTCAAGATAAATTTTATTTAAATCTGTGATTTCATACTCGC
>JAIEAS010000192.1 GCA_029071285.1 Clostridia bacterium | reverse complement strand
AAAAGGCGAAAAGGGAAAATACATAGGCGACCCTACCGAAATTGCGCTCACAGAGTACGCGGACGGCTGCGGATATTCGGCGCGGTTTGAAAAGCTTGCCGAAATCCCGTTCACTTCCGAGCGCAAGATGATGACAGTTAGCGCTTCCTTCGGCGGTGAAAAACTCAGCTTCACAAAGGGCGCGCCCGATATACTTATCGACAAGTGCACCCGCGTTATGACCGCAAACGGCATACGCGAACTGACGGCAGAGGACAGACGGAAAATTATTGCGCAGAACGACAGTATGTCGGACGACGCGCTGCGAGTTCTCGGCTTTGCGTTCCGCGAATACGGCGGCACGGCAAAGGAAGAGGGACTGACCTTTATAGGACTCTGCGGAATGTCCGACGGGCTGAAAGAGGGAGTTATGGAAGCCGTTGCCGAGTGCAAGGCGGCGGGGGTTGCAACCGTAATGATTACGGGCGACCATGTGCGCACAGCCTTTTCGATAGCCAAAAAATTAGGCATCGCAAGCGATATGAGCGAGGTGGTTTCGGGCGAGGAGCTCGACGGTATGAACCCCCGCGAACGAAACGAAGCGATTGCCCGCTGCCGCGTGTTTGCCCGCGTTTCGCCCAAGCACAAAAATATGATTGTAAAGGTGCTGCAAAAGAAGGGCAAGGTAACCGCAATGACGGGCGACGGAATTAACGACGCGCCCGCGCTTAAAGCGGCGGATATAGGCATTGCAATGGGCAAGTCGGGCACGGACGTTACCAAAAACGTTTCTGATATGGTTATCGCGGACGACAACTTCACGACTATCGTCGCAGCCGTGCGCGAGGGCAGAAGAATTTCCGCAAATATCCGCAAGACAATTCAGTTTTTCCTCTCGACGAACCTTGCCGAAGTGCTTGCAATTTTAATTGCTTCCCTCGTATTCTTCAGACACGACTTTATGCTGTCAACCCAGCTTCTTTGGCTTAATCTTATAACCGACAGCTTCCCCGTGTTAGCCCTCGGAATGGAAAAAGAGGACGCCGACATTATGCGGCGCGAACCGGTGCGGGCGGAGAAGAGTCTGTTCTCGAAAACTTCTGTCTGCTCGATAGCCTTTTACGGTCTGTATATGACGGCGGTAACAATAGCCGTTTACGCAGTGGCTCTCGGCTTGTGCGGAAACGAAGTTGCAACCGCAATGACCTTCCTGACTATTTCGTTTCTGGAGCTTTTCCAGGCGTTCAATATCAGGTCGGAAAGACAGTCGCTTTTCAAGTGCGGAATATTCACCAACAAAGTTCTGCTGATAACCGTGGCGGTGGGCATACTCGTGAACGTGCTGCTTGCAGTAAGCCCCCTTGCGGGAGCATTCGGGCTGTGCGCTTTGAACTGGAAGCACTGGCTGATAGTTATGGCGCTTGCAATCTCGGTAATCCCCGTCGGCGAGCTGTATAAGCTGTTCCTCAGGACTTATTCAAAAAAGCATAAGGCGCAACCCGCAAAGCAAATCATTTTGCCTAAACCTTTAAGAAAGATTTTGCGCTTATGTAAAAAGTGCGTGCGCCTTATAGGTAAAGGGATAACTGCCGTAAAAAAAGCCGCCGCGGGAATTGCAGGCGTAATCGCAAAACCGTTTAAAAAAAGGAAAAATATTTCAAACGCCGACGGCATATAATATACAAATAAGTTTCATACCTTTTTCTCTCTATAATTAATGCGCCGCGGAGCTTTCGCTCCGCGGCGCATACGTTGTATT
>JAIEAS010000191.1 GCA_029071285.1 Clostridia bacterium | reverse complement strand
GCCCTCGTAGCGGTCAAGGTTGGCGCGGATTGCTTCGATAAGGCGTTTCTCTGCCGCAACCTTTGTGTCTCTTGCAACCTTCGTGCAAACCGACGTGCCGTAAAGCTTTGAAAGGTCGTCAACGAGGTTTTTAAGGTGTATGGTGTCAAGGATATTCACCGAGCCGCAAAGCTCTTCTTCCGTAGATGCTGTCGTTACGGGTGCATCCGTAGGTGCTGCTGCGTTCGTAGTGTTCTTTTCCATAGAAAATATCTCCTATTTATATATTTTTTGTCTCAGCTTAAATAAAGCCGTCGCGGAGTGCCTTATGCAATGTAGCCCCTGTTAGTAGGGCGAGACTTTCTACCTTGTAGCTCAACAGTTACCACAACAAAACCGAAGCCAAACACGGAAAACGAGTTTTGCTAGTACTTTGTGTAAAGCTTGATGTAAAATCGGAAATCAATAGCCCATGCAAATGGTTACAAACTATTATATTTGTTGTACGATTTGTTATGTTACACTAGCTATATGAAAGGGAAAGATTTATGAATTGGGCGCCAAACAAAAAAGTCGACATTATCTGATCACTCAGAAATGCCGACTTTTGATATTGCAAATATTTATCGGTTGCAATAGGTGATTTTTTCTTGCCTGTCAAGCGGATACCTAAAGAGCGAGTCTGCCTCAAGGTTTTCGCTGTGCATATCTACAGCAGTGATACTGTGATTTTCATAGGTTGTGTAATAATATATGCCTTTTTCCGCGTTGCAACAGGACGTATAAATTGTAATTTCATATTCTTTTTCGCCTACAATACAGCATCCGCGTTGTTGTTCCACCGAACCGAGAATATGGAAAAATTGATTCACGCTCTCTTCTTCGGATTCGCCCGACACCGAATTCATTTTAGTGAAGGCAACCCTTACAAAGCGCGATTGCGAAGACAAATCACCGGGTAAACCCAACGCGCCCATGCCGCGGCTGTAAGCTTTTAACGGCAATTTGTCCGAAAATAAGTTTTCCGGTTGGCGCGGCGAAAGACGCATATAGTTGTTCAGATTGAACATTTGCTCGTCAAAGGGGAGATTGTTTGTCAGAGCGCCTACCGGATTCTCGTAAACCTTCATACCTTCTTTTACGTTTTCTACCGTAATCGAGCTGTCTCTATCGGAAATAATCCAGTGCAAATGGGAAACGGGCATTTTTTCGCTATACGGTTGGTTTGTAAGATTTATCTTTGTTAGCAACTCCTTAGCTTCTTTTACAGATGCGCATTTGCCGAGGATATAGGGTATGAATTCAAATTGTGCCAAATTGATTTTATTCGGCACCACGCCGCTATAAAATGCGTTTCCTACAAAATTGAGCCCTGCCATACAGAGACCTTTTTCGTTGACCGCATCATAATACAGCGGAATGTCTTGTACATACGCCATACCAATCATAGCGTAGTGGTTTGTCATTTTGTCGATATTGCGCATGTTGAACGGAAAATTGCGCGGGGTTATTACAACTTCTTCCGTGTATGAAAATTCATAATCAAGCGTACGTCCGAAATAGAAATCCTTCGTTTTGTAGGTTGCCGCAGTACACATTATTTTCACCTCTTAAAATAGTTATCGGTTTCAAGCTTTTCTATATTGTAGATTGTACCAAAAACAATTGAAATAGTCAATATCAAGCGAAAAGCCGATTGCGTGAAAAAATAGAGGGAACTATCAGAGGAAAAAGCATAAATTGAAATATTTATTTTTTTATAAAATATTTTAGAAAATTATTGACAGAAGACAAAACCGTGTTATAATTAGGACGGAAAATATGGCGAATCCGACGCGCTGAAAATAATCAAAACTGTCGGGAAGGGAAACAAGGATGGTTCGTTATACTTTGGATGCAAAAAAGAGAGGGATAGATATTTCGGAGCACCTTTACGGGCTTTTTTTTGAAGATATCAACCAATCGGCGGACGGCGGACTGAATGCGGAGATGGTCATCAACAATTCGTTCGAGTTCGAGTATTTTTCTTACGACGATTATAATTGCGAAAGCACGGTAGAGGCGCGTAAGCAGAAAAATTTCTATTGGGATATTTACGGAGCGGGGCCCAAAAGCATCACAACGAAAGGCGGCATGAACGAAAATAATCCTTCCTACCTTCTTTTGAACGTGGGCGGGAACTATCATCTCGAAAATCCCGGCTATTATACGAACGGCGCATACGACGCTTACGGTATGCCTGTGGACAACGGCGAGACGTACCTTTTCTCCATGTGGATAAAGCGCCTCGGTTTCAAGGGTGTTGCCAAAGTGTTTATCCGCGGCGCACACGGCAGACATACGACCATCGGCGAAATTAAAATTCCCGAAGGCACCGAAGGCGACTGGATAAAGGTTTCCACTTCCGTCGTTGCAGAGAAAGACACAATGGGTCGTCTTTGCATCGTTCTCGAAGGGAACGGAAAACTCGGTATCGATTACGCTTCCCTGCTTCCTTCCAAAACGTGGGGGGATCCTAATAAATACAGAAACGGAAAGCTCAATCCCAAACTGGTGCAGGTTCTCAAGGACGGCCATCCTTCTTTCATGCGTTTTCCCGGCGGCTGTGTCGTAGAGGGCGACGTCGATTTCGAGTATCAGTACAAGTGGAGAACTACGGTCGGCGCTTTGGAACAAAGAAAGCAAATCCCCAACGTTTGGCGCTATATGCAATCATACGGAATCGGCTTCTATGAATATTTCGCGCTTTGCGAGGATATCGGAGCAACGCCGCTTCCCGTTCTGCACTGCGGTGTGCTTTGCCAGATCAGAATGGGTGAGCAGCGGCAAACGGGCTATCAGCGTATCGTTCCCGGAACGAAAAAATTCCAGGAGGAGGTAATCGATAACGTTGCCGATTTGATTTATTTTGCCAAGGGCGACGTGTCGTCGTCAGACCCGAAGGAATCGCATTGGGCGAAGGTTCGTGCCGATATGGGACACCCCGAGCCCTTTGAACTGCACTATATCGGAATCGGAAACGAGAACTGGGGATACGAATACTTCGATAATTTCGCTTCCTGTCTGTTAGGTGTCAAACAATATATTTATAAGGGAAGAATGACCAACCTGCTCGAGCTCTTCAACATTACCGTGGTATCGACGAGCGGTGTGGACATCCGTCCGCAGGACAGCAACGAATCATGGAAGACAATCAATGAAAAATACCGCGATATGATTGTAGACGAGCACGTTTATAATTCGTATCAGTGGTTTATCGACAATACCAAACGTTATGACTGCTACGACCGCGGCGGCGCGAAGGTATTTATGGGCGAATACGCAATGCACACGATGTCCGACGGTAGAGGGCGCCTGAACGGCGATAATAACCTGAAATCGGCTCTTTCCGAAGCGGCATTCCTTACGGGCTGCGAGCGAAACTCCGACGTCGTGAGAATGACGTGCTATGCGCCTTTGTTTGCATCCTCTTATCATTACCGTTGGACGCCCGACATGATTTGGTTTAATGCGCGCGACGTGATGCTGACGCCCAATTACTACGTTCAGCAGATGTTTGCCGCTAATACGGGAAAGTATACGCTTACGGGCGTTTCCGAAGTGAATGACGACAACGCGGGCGGACTGCTCGTCGGCGGACACCGCACGGCAAGCGCGGTCTCGAAGATTATCGTAAAAGATATTAAAACGGGCAAAGAGATCTATTCCCATGATTTCAAGGACGGCTTGGGCGGCTGGAAAGTTTATCCCAACTGTCGCGGCGGACACATTGAAAACGGCGAGCTTATCATTGAAGAAAGCGACGCTTTCAACGGCTATTATTACGACGCGCAGAAGTTCGGAGACTGCGAAGTGGAAATCTCCTTCCGCCGCCTTTCGGGTGAGCAGAGCTTTATTGCAGGCGTAGGCGTTGCGGACGTGCGCGACGCGGGCACGATGGACAGCGCGGGATTCTCGATTTGCTGCCAGTACGGCAAAAACCACAAGGGCTACGACGTTTCCTTCGATAAGCGGGTAGATTTTATTCGCACGGTTTGCGAGATGATGGGCAAGGATAAGTTCCTCGGTTACAGCCCCGAAGGGAACAAGCTGAAGCTTGTCTATACGAAAAAGACGTTTACGGCTTCCATTTATAAAGACGGTGCATGGCACGAAGTACTGTTCAAAAAAGTCCGGAAAGTCAACGAACGTATTTCCCCGAGCACGACGGTGGGAGAGGACGGAAA
>JAIEAS010000190.1 GCA_029071285.1 Clostridia bacterium | reverse complement strand
AAATGTTTACTGCGGCTAAAAAATTATTATAATAAATATGTAAAATAAAAATAAGGTAAACCCGATTATGCTCTGCCAACAATGCAAACAACGCGACGCTACGGTAAACTACGTAGAAATAACCAACGGTAAAAAATTCGAATGTCATCTCTGCGCGATGTGCTACGCCGACCTCAGGGACCAGATGCGCAAAAAGACCCACGGCGACGTTTGGCCGGGATTTATTCCCAGCCGCGTAAGACAGGCAAAGGCCTGCCCCGTGTGCGGCACTACTTACGCCGACTACGAAAAGAGCGGGCTTTTGGGCTGTATGAGCTGTTACGACGTTTTCAAGGAAGAGCTTATGCCCTATATCAAGCGTGTGCACGGCAAGGTTGCGCATATCGGAAAAATGTACGGCAATATCGACGAGCACGGACTTCACCGCAGACTTAATTCCCTGCAGGAACAGCTTGAAGAAGCGCTTGCCGAAAAGCGTTACAAGGACGCGGGCAGACTTAACACCGAGATTGAAAAAATCAAAAAAATACTTGACGAAGGGGAGAGCTATTAATGGACAGAGTTTCCGAAGGCATAGTCGTTTCGACCAGAATAAGACTTGCCAGAAATATCGAAGGCTTTCCCTTTCCGTCCCATTTAAAGGACGAAAAGCAGGCTAAGGAAATCATAAGGATGGTATCCTCGGGGCTTTCCAAGCTCGACGAGTTCCGCCTTATGTATATGGATTCGATTTCGGACGAAAAGGCGGTTTGCCTTATGGAAAACCACCTTATAAGTCCCAAGCTTATAAAAAACAGAAAATATTCCGCCGCCCTCATCAACAGGGAGGACAACGTTTCTATTATGATTAACGAGGAGGACCACCTCCGCGAGCAGGCGATAGTCAAGGGGCTTGATTTGCGCCTTGCTTACGATACTATGTCCGAGATCGACAGCAAAATCGCAAACTATATGAAGTTTGCCTTTGACGAGCAGCTCGGTTTTCTGACCGCCTGCCCTACCAACCTCGGCACGGGGCTCAGGGCGTCGGTTATGCAGTTTTTGCCCGCGCTTACTATGAACGGACTTATGCCCAAGCTGATACGCGGCATTTCCCGTCTCGGGCTTACCGTCCGCGGACTTTACGGCGAGGGCAGCGACGCGGAGGGCTGTTTTTACCAGATTTCGAACGAAGTCACCCTCGGCGTTACCGAAGACGAAATTCTGACGCAGGTCGGCGAAGTGGTAAGAAAGGTCGGCGAGCTCGAAGAAAACGAGCGCCGCGTTCTTATGGACGGACCCAAGGCGCTTGAAATCGAGGACGAGTGCCTGCGCGCGTACGGCATACTCACCAACTGCGCAAAGGTTTCCACGCAGGAATTCGTAAGGCTGTGTTCGAAAGTAAAGCTGGGCGCGTGCCTCGGCTATATCAACATTTCGGACGTATCCGAAATCGACGACCTGTTAGTAAAAATGCGCCCCTCGAATATCAACGCTGCGGCGCAGAGATTGCTTTCGCCTACCGAGCGCGACGTTTACCGCGCGAAGTACGCCTCGAAGGCGCTTAAAAATTTAACCGAATAAGGAAGGGATTAATATATGGAATATATGGACAGATTTTCTGATAATCTGCAAAAGGTTTTTGCAATCGCGGAAGAGGCGGCAAAGGCTTACGGCAGCAGTTATATCGGCAGCGAGCACATTATTTTCGCGATGCTCAACTGCCGCGACTGCGCCGCAAACAGAATTTTGAACGCCTGCAACGTAAGTCCGATAAAATACAAAGAGTATTTCGTCCGCTCGATTGACAGAAATTCAAATATAACCGGCTTGACGCCGCGCACCAAGCACATGGTTGAACGCGCGGTAGAGCTTTCTATCGATTTAAACGGCGAGGATTCGCTGGCTTGCACCGAGCACATGCTTCTTGCGGTAATGTCGTCGAGCGAGTGCCTCGCAATGCGCATATTCCGAGCAATCGGCGTAAATATGACCCAGCTCGCAAGCAAGTTAGAGCTCGCCATAAACAACGGCTCGACCGACGACGAAGAACCCGAAGAGGAAGAAAAAGACGGCTTCAATTTTGGTACCGAGCTCAAAGGTTTTCAGCCTAACAAGTCCTTTTTCCAGAAACCCGCCGAAAGAAAGAGCGAGGGCGGACTGGATAAGCGCATTATGCAGTACGGCACCGACCTCACCCAAAAGGCGCGCGAGGGCAAAATCGACCCCGTAATCGGCAGAAAAAAAGAGATTGACAAAATAATTCAGGTACTGTCCCGCCGCACGAAGAACAACCCCGTTCTTATCGGCGAACCGGGCGTCGGCAAGAGTGCGGTTGTCGAAGGACTTGCGCAGTCGATAGTCAAAAACGAGGTTCCCGACCTTCTTAAAAACAAAATCGTTTTCTCGCTTGACCTCGCGGGAATGGTTGCGGGCGCAAAATACCGCGGCGACTTCGAGGAGAGGCTGAAAAACGCAATCAACTCTATCAAAAACAGCGGTAACGTAATTTTGTTCATTGACGAAATCCACAATATCGTCGGCGCGGGTTCGACCTCGGACGGAAATCTGGATGCGGCTAATATTTTAAAACCCATGCTTGCCCGCGGCGAGTTGCAGACGATAGGCGCAACCACTCTGGAAGAGTACAGAAAGTATATTGAAAAGGACGCGGCGCTCGAACGCCGTTTCACCCCCGTGCAGGTTGAAGAACCCACGGTGGACGACACGATAGCAATTTTGCAGGGCTTGCGCGACAAGTACGAGGCGCACCACAAAGTGGTGATTACCGACGAGGCGATTTACGCCGCCGCGCAGCTTTCCGACAGATATATAACCGACAGATTTTTGCCCGACAAGGCAATCGACTTAATCGACGAGGCGGCTTCGCGCGCCCGTCTTAACAGCCTCAGCAGCCCCGAAGAAGTGCGCGAGCTCGAAGAAAAGCTGAAGCGCCTCAATATGGAAAAAAACAAGGCGGCCAAGGACGAAAATTACACCTACGCGCAAAAGCTGGTTGACGATATAAACGAAGTGCAGAGCGAGATTGACCGCCTCAGGTCAGAGTGGAAGGACGAAAAGCAGACTTCCGCGCCCATAATCGGCAGTAACGAAATTGCCGATATAGTAAGCGGCTGGACGGGCGTGCCCGTTATTAAGCTCACCGAGCAGGAGAGCGAAAAGCTTTTGCATCTGGAAGAAAACCTTCATAAGCGCATTATCGGTCAGGACGAGGCTGTCAGCGCAGTAGCACGCGCAATCCGCCGCGCCCGCGCAGGTCTTGCCGAACCCAACAAGCCTATCGGCTCGTTCATTTTCGTAGGCCCCACCGGCGTAGGTAAAACCGACCTCGCCAAAGCGCTTGCGGAGAGTATGTTCGGCGACGAGCGGCTTATGATAAGGCTCGATATGTCCGAGTATATGGAAAAGCACTCGGTTTCAAAGCTTATCGGCGCGCCTCCGGGATATATAGGTTATGACGACAACAACGGCGGACAGCTCACCGAGCGCGTGAGAAGGAAGCCCTATTCGGTTGTGCTTTTTGACGAAGTGGAAAAAGCCCACCCCGACGTTTTCAACGTGCTTTTGCAGATTCTGGACGACGGCAGACTGACCGACAGCAATTGAAGTGTAATCAACTTTAAAAATACCATTATAATAATGACTTCAAACGTCGGCGCAAGCCAGATTAAAAAAATGGCGAATT
>JAIEAS010000019.1 GCA_029071285.1 Clostridia bacterium | reverse complement strand
GGCAAATATGAAAGTTAAAATTACGGCAGATTCAACCTGCGATCTGGGCAAAGAGCAAGCCGAAAGATTCAGCGTGTATATAATGCCCCTTACGGTCGTTCTGGGCGATAAGGTTTTTCACGACGGCGTGGATATTACTCCTCGGGACATCTTCGACTACGTCGATAAGACGGGCGTTTTACCTAAAACGGGCGCGCCGAGCATTGACGACTACGAGAGCTTTTTCGAAAAGCAGCTCGCGGACGCCGACGCGGTAATTCATATAAATATTTCGAGGTTGGCTTCGTCTTCGCACGACAACGCCTGCGTTGCCGCCAAAAAATTCAATGGCAAGGTTTTTGCGGTGGACTCTATGGCGCTTTCAACGGGGCAGGGACTGCTCGCGGTTAAAGCCTGCGAACTCGCCGCAGAGGGCAGAGAACCGCGGGGTATTGTTGAAATTCTCGAAGGACTGCGCGGCAAAATCAACACGTCGTTCGTGCCAGACAGACTTGACTATCTGCACAAGGGCGGCAGGTGCTCGCTCGCCGCAATGCTTGGCGCAAAAGTGTTAAAGCTGCACCCTATGATAGATATGAAGGACGGGAAGTTATACGCCAAAAAGAAATACATGGGCGGACTTGAGCGGTGCCTTTCGGCATACGTCAAAGACCTTGCGGAAACTTATCCGAACTACGACCGCGCGCGGTGCTTTATAACCCACTCCAACTGCGAGAGGGAAGTGGTTGAAAAGGTTAAGGCTCAAGTTGAAAGTCTTTTCGGCTTTGAGGAAATTATAGAAACAACCGCTGGCTGCGTCGTAACCGGCCACTGCGGCAAAAACACCCTCGGCGTTCTGTTTATCTGCGATTAACCGTTTAATACAGTTGACAGAGGCAAAAAAGCTTTATATAATAAATTCACAATTTAAAGTTATTCTTTGGGGCGGGGTGAAATTCCTGACCAAACAGCAATTACAACCGATTTTTGCTCGAAAACGGGCAAAAATCGGTATTTTTATGCCATTTTTTAGAGCGGGGAAAAGTAAAGCTGCAATTTTTGGGGCACAAATTGGGGCATAAATCAGTATTTTAACTTTTGAATTTCTTTTAATAAATACTCGTCCGAGAGGTCGGTATATGCGTTAGCCAACGCTCCGGAAGAATGTCCCATAAATTCGTCCCTTGCGGCATCCGCAACTCCGCATTCACGGCAACGGGTATAAAATGTGGTGCGCATATCGTATATCTTGTGTCCTTTAACCTGTTCGTTCATGTGGGTACGCATACTTTCCACGTAAGGGAAGTCAAGCTCGGTTACGCCTTCAAGGTACGGCTTAAGCATAGGCGAAATTGGAATACGTTTATATTCAACCTTTTTGTTCTTGCGCTTGCTGTTTACCGCAATTATAAAGTCGCCTTGAATTTTAGCGGTCTTGTATTCATTAGGTCTCATACCCGTGTAAAGCGCAACCGCAAAGGGGATAAGATAACGCGTTCCTTTTAAACCTTCAAGCAGTTTGAGTTCTTCCTGTTTGGTAAGAGCTTTGCCGTGCGTCCTCTCGTGTTCGCTATGTACCACAATTGCAAGCGGATTTTGCATTATTAAATTGTGTGCAATCGCCATCTTGAAAATGCAGTTTAAAAGCGAATGAATTTCGTCTGCGGTTTTGCCCATACCTTTCTCAACGTATTTGTCCAATAACGTCTGACAGTCGGAAGCGGTAATTTTCTTTAATGGCTTTGAGCCGAAGTGGGGCAGAATATGATTTTTGTACCTGCCCATATCTCCGCTGTAAGTTTCCTTAGCGACCTTTTTAATCCTGAAATTTTCAAAGTAGTACGTTGCAAATTCGTGGAAGGTAACGGGGACGGTTGACTTCGTTTCGCCGCTGTCCGCGGTTTTCAACGCTTCAATAAATTTGTCTTTTGCCTTTTCCAAATCGTTGCTCGATACGGCTATATTGTAACCGTGTCTGCGGTAACGGATTTCATAGTTAATTGTTTTTCTGCCGCTTATACGTTTGCGGCATCTGACCAAGCGGTCATTTATAATCAGTTCTTTTCTGAATCTTATCGGCATTTTTGATAACTCCTTTTTAGTGAATTTCAAAAACACCGTTTGATTTTTAGATTGATTGTTGTCGTTCCCGATAATGTCTTGCAGGATTGTTTCATCGATACTGTCCGCCGCCGTGTTCAGGCAAAGCTGCAGTATTCTGTCGCGCTTGCCGCTATCGGGTATGTCTTTTAAAAGTTGTAGTAGTTCTTCTAATCTGTTGTAGTTCAAATAATCTTATTCGGACGGGCTTAGTTTTCGTCCTCATAGCTTTGAATACTATGTTCTCTTTTCATTGCATAATCCTCCTTATTTTTAGCAGGTTGTCCTACCTGATGTCGGCAGGTATCCAAAAGTGTTTTGTATCCTACCCTAAATTTCTGTAAATTGCAAGCGTTTGAAACTTAAAATTTGTAGTTGCCGCTTGACTTGTTTTTGGGTTTTATTTTTTCAGTTTGCCTTCCTTTAGCTGTTCGTCTTGCCTCGTCCAATTTATCGGGAGCGTAGGTGTTTAGGAAAGAAACAAGCTCTTTATATCTTTCAAGTTCGGGTATTTGCTTTTTGGCTTTCTGTAATTCGCTAAATAAATTTGCTTTGTCCTTATCGGTAATTTTCTTTTCGCTTTCCAGTTGCTTGTATTCGACTGTAAGTCCAATTATCATCTTCCGCAACTTAGTAGGGGAAAGAGGAAGATTACCGCTTAACGCTTCATTGAAAGCGTCTAAATATTCCTGCAGTGGTTTTAATCCTTCGGTTGCTTGTTCTTTGCATCTTTCAATTTCGGCAAGTTTGGATTCCTGTTGCTGTTTTTGCCATTCATACTTTGTGGTATGCTTTTTATTGCTGCCGACTTCACCCCGTTCCAAACCGTAGCGTACGGAAACACAATCATAAAAAGCGTCTTGCAAATTACCGAATGATAATTGTCCGCCGCGCTGTTCCCAAAAATCCGAAGAGCAGATTTTCGGCTGTTCCAAATCAACGAATTCGTAAACGCTCTTTCCGTTTTTCTTTTCCTGAACGGGAGAGCCTTTTTCGTTTCTTAATACCTTTCCGTCTGCCCCGAGCGCATAAACTTTCTTTTTGCCCTTATCAACAATCGGCAAATAGTAGAGTTGTAAGTGCGGCGTGGTTTCGTCAAAATGAATCACGGCAGAGATAATGTTCTTATCCGTGCCGTGATAGCCTATTTCTTTTAGTATGAATTTGTATGCTCTGTCGAAAAACTCAATGACTTCATTTGGCGGCTGTTCGCCGGGTATGTAGCCTAGCTTTTCAAAAAAATCTTTATCCGACGTAACTATTACACCTTCAAAAGCGGTAGACTTTTTCGTTTCTTTGAACGTGGCGTTTAAACCTTTAACTATGCTTTTCCATTGGGAAGTAAAGCCGCCGTCTGACTTTTTATAGTAGTAGTTGAGCGGTGTTCGTTCTCTGTCAATATCTTCGTTGCGGTGTCCGTTGCTTGTGCGTTCGGTTTCTCCACCGATTTTACCTAACGAGCCTTTAGTAAATTTTTGTACTCTTATAACCTGAAAACTTATTTTTTTCTATCCTCCCTGTTAATCTTTGGATTTTGTTATATCCATATCTCACTAGGCTACAAGTAGCCAGTGAGCCCTTGCAGGGGGCTTTTTTATGGTAGACATCTGTTCGACGATTACCGTTAAAAATATCACCCTTCACTTATTACCGTTAAACTCACCTGAAAATTTCACGAAAAGGAAAAATTTTAAAATACTTTTTATATATGACGATAGCTGTCAAGTTACTATTTTATAATGAAGCTATGTATTGGAAAGAGTACGGGCGCACGTCGCTTTATCGTCTGAATAAAAAAAGGCAACCGGCGAAGACGGAAGGCAAGTTCCTTTATCATTATCAAAACGAAGAATGTCCGCACGGTTATGAAACAATTGAGGTTACCGAAGAACAATGGGAAATGCTCGTTGCGGAAGATAGAAAAGAGTATTCAAACAACCGCCGCCACGATGAAAAGAAAACCGATTTAAGGGAAGATTATTATGAAGACGACGAAGAAGGCTACGACCACGATACGGGATATGGCAGGTATTATTCCAATAAGCAATTACTTAAATTTGAGAAGTCCGAGTGGGAGCGGTTAGACGAGTTTCTATGTAAGTGTTGGGATAAGGCGGAGTTGGTACATAACTTTGACGACAGAGATTTTGCTATATACTTGCTTGCAATAGAAAACAAGTGGAAGCAAAATAAAGTTGCCGAAGCATTGAATTTATCGAGAGCGACGGTTAGCCGCAGAGTTAAAGTAATACTGCAACAGATACTGACCGAGAAGATGAACAACGGAGAGTATAGCCCTAAGCGTTTGCTTGCAGAAGCGGATTACTGTTACTATATTCAAACAGGCGAAACGGATAGCTTTATTGATATTTACGTTTTTATGTTCCTTACCAAGTTAAGTCAGGATATGGTTATGCGGTATTTGTACTGTATGTTCGGCACGTATCAGCTTTTCCATTACTGTTATATTTTTCTTTACCGATACGATAGAAGCAATGCGTTGGCAAAACTTAAACCCGAAAGGTTGTTGCCTTTACTACACCCATATAGCCGCAAATTATACGAACGGCATACCCGTAATATGAGTACGCCGTTCAAGTTGCTATTTATATTCTTGGAATTGAAATGTGCGGACAATCTTAAAAAAGTCGGTTTGTTTGAAAAACCTGCTAACACTGCCTTTATAAAGAAAGTTCAGAAAACCGCCAACCGCTGTCATATCTCGGTTGAAGATTTAAAAAACAAGCGCATCTTTCCTTTTATGCGAAAGGAAATAGAAAAGCGTATCGAGCAATTCCGCAAGGCTATTAATTTGCCCGATTAAAAGCAAGTACAACATCTACATAAAATTTAAGAACAAGAGAAACAAATGAAAATAGTTATAATATATGCATTGCCTTATTGTCTAAAATAATGTATAATATTTTGGAAATATTTGGTATTTAATATTTAAAATAGACAGTAATATTAGAATTTTGGCAATGTATAAATAAGCTACAAAGGAAGTTTTATGGATACTGAAAGATTAAGTAAATGGGCAGATTTGTTGCTCGATACAGGCAAGAGAAACAACTTAATTAACTTTAAAGACTCGAAGCAAGGAACGGCAGAAATTGTCGCTCCTGATTTTAATACTCTTTTTGAGAAGGCAGAGCATTCTGCTGTTTTTGAAGTGTATGATCCAAAACTTGATACAGATGAAGATGAGCTTGATATCAGTGAAGAAGGCGAACAACAAGAACGGCAATCTAGGCAGTCCTATATTTCGACATATGAAGACAGATTAAAGCGAAATCAAATACTCTTATTTAATGTCGCAAATAAACCCATACAAGCATTAAAAAATATTGGCAGAAAAGCAAAAACAGCGCTAGAAGAAACAGGTGTTAACATCGCTTATATTGCATTCGGTTTTATCCATTGGACCGAAAGCGATAGCTCGCAAATTGAAACGCGCGCGCCTATTTTACTTGTACCTGTAGCTATTGAAAATCAATCGGCAGTAGAACCCTATTACATCAAAGTCTTAGATGACGATATAATTGTCAACCCTACTTTTACATTCAAACTTCAAAATGAATACGGTATTAAATTGCCTGAATACGATGAAGATGACGGTATAGAAAAATATTTAGATGAGGTAGCTTCTCTTTTATCAAAACTTAAATGGACAGTTACTAAAGAATGTAAAATCGGCATTTTCTCTTTCTTAAAAATTAACATGTACAAGGATTTGAAAGAGAACACCGCACAAATCGCTCAAAACGGCAGTGTCCGCACTTTGCTTGGAGAATCATTTTCTTTGGGTGAAGCCCAAGTTGAAAAAACGAAACCAATCGATTTATTATCGCTACACAATGTCATTGACGCAGATTCAAGTCAGGCAGAAGCAATAGAAGCCGCCAAAGAAGGAAAAAGTTTTGTCTTGCAGGGTCCTCCCGGTACAGGGAAGAGTCAGACTATAACCAATATTATTGCCGAGTGTTTAATGGACGGCAAGAAAGTATTATTTGTGTCTGAAAAACTTGCAGCATTAAACGTCGTTTACGATAAATTAAAGAAAGTCGGTCTTGAAGAATTCTGTCTGGAACTTCACAGTCATAAAGCGAATAAAAAACAAGTAATCGATGAATTGTGTAAAACTTTAAGGCTGCAAAAAAGCGGCGTTTCGGATAAGGCGGATAAAGAGCTAAAAATAAGACAAGAGGCCCAGCGGCAGTTAGACGCTTATGCTGTTGAGCTGCATAAAATACGTCCAAACATAAATAAGTCCCTTTATCAGTTATATGAAGAAATATCTGCTTGCGGGTCGGCAGCAGATATAAGCTATGTAATTGAAAATATAAAGGAAAAGGGCGAAAACTACATAGATGCCACGGAGAATCTTTTAAATCGCTATACAGTCTATATTGATTCAATAGGTTCAGATTATCATAAAAACGTATGGTATGGATATGTCAATACTGATAGTTCTTACCAGACGGTAATACAACTAAAAAAAGATTTACAGTCGGTTATTACTTTATGCCGTTCCTTACAGGAAACAAACGAAAAAATTAAGGCAGACTACGGAATTTCTGTGACCAGCATAAATGACGTTTTGTCGGTAAAAAGCTTTTTTGAGTTAGCCGGAAGAAGTGAATTTATAACTCCATTATTGTTTAGTAAAACCGTATTGGATGAAGTAAAGCAAACTGCAAAAAAGTTGCAAATAATAGCCAAAGACATTTTGCAAAACCAAAGTATTTTAAACGAAGTTTTTGATGAAGAATTGTATAAGTTAGACGGACAGGTTCTCCATAAAAAACTGACTAAGCAATATGTGGGCGGATTTTCCCGCTTATTCAGCAGAGAATATAAGCATATCATTAACGATATAAAAATTTGTAAGAAAGACGGTAAAAAGATAAAGTATGCGGAAGCGGTAAAAGCTGTTTATACTTTATTCAAATATCAGAAAAGGCTAAAAGAGTTTAACGTACAGCAATCTGA
>JAIEAS010000189.1 GCA_029071285.1 Clostridia bacterium | reverse complement strand
CGATTACGTAAAAGAGTTCGTCGTAGAAAATTTAAAGACGAAAGTGCGGTCAATCGCTAAATTCGTGGAGATGAGCGATGAAAAAAATTAAACCCGCATTAATCGGTAAAATTGCGATATTCATAATTTTATTTATAATTATAGTTTTGCCGATTGTCCGGATGCTTTTCTATATCGATAAAAAAGCTATAGTCAGCGTCTTTACGTCGTCGAATTTCGGTTGGGCGGTGCTTAATTCTCTCACGTCAACCCTTGTCGCGACTATAATTTCGTTAGTGGTCGCCTATGCGCTTGCGTGGAGCATAAACAGGACAAGCATAAAGCTCAAAGCCGTATTTGCGGTGGTTTTGGTTTTTCCTATGCTTATTCCGTCCATTTCGCACGGAATGGGACTTATAATTCTGTTCGGAAACAACGGAATTATCACTAACTTATTCCATGCTGATTCTTCGGTTTACGGCTTCGGCGGCGTTGTACTCGGTTCGGTTTTATACTCGTTTCCGGTTGCGTTTTTAATGATATCGGACGTTCTGAAATATGAGGACAGTTCCCCTTACGAGGCGGCTTCGGTACTCGGCATTTCCAAGCCCAGACAATTTATGGCAATAACTTTGCCGTATCTGAAAAAGCCGCTGATTTCAGTTATATTTGCAACCTTCACTATGATTTTAACCGACTACGGCGTTCCGCTGTCTGTAGGAGGCAAGTTTAAAACGCTGCCCGTTATGCTCTATGAAGAAGCTGCGGGACAGCTCAACTATTCAACGGGAAGTGTGATAGGTTTAATTCTTTTGCTTCCTGCAATCGCAGCTTTCCTTTTTGATCTTTTCAACAAAAATAAGGGTAACTCGTCTTTCGTTTTAAAGCCTTTCGAGGAACAGAAAAATAAGATAAAGGACGCCGCTGCTTACGTGATTTGCGGACTCGTTACTTTATTTACGTTGCTCGTTATCGTGTCGTTCTGCGTTCAGGCTTTTGCAAAACAGTATCCGAGAGATATGTCGTTTACCTTTGATAACTTTGCAAAAACCTTTAAAAAGGACGGCGGTGAATTCCTATTAAATTCTCTGTTAATCGCGCTTTTAACTGCCGTCGTGGGAACGGTGTTTGCGTTTGTGACGGCATACCTTACCGCAAGGATGAATACCAAGGCAACCAAATTTCTGCATCTGATAGCGATAACAAGCCTCGCGGTTCCCGGTTTGGTTCTCGGTCTTGCGTACGTAATCGTATTTAAAAAGTCGTTCTTTTACGGTACGCTTATAATTCTTATAATGGTGAATACCGTTCACTTTTTCGCTTCACCGTACCTTATGATATACAACGCATTCGGCAAGCTTAACGAAAACCTTGAAGACGTCGGGCACATTCTCGGCGTGCGCAGGTGGCGCATAATAAAGGACGTAATAATCCCTCAGAGTAAATATACGATTATTGAAATGCTTTCATACTTCTTTGTAAACAGTATGATGACTATTTCCGCGGTATCGTTTTTGGCGACGTCTGATAATAAGCCGCTTTCGCTGCTTATCAATCAATTTGAAACTTATAATATGATGGAATGCGCGGCGGTAGTGGCGCTGCTCATATTTATCGTAAATATCTGCATTAAAGCGATTGCAGGTCTTATTAAAAAATTCGGAGATAAAAAACGTGCTAAGTAAAAAACAGTTTGACGTGTTGGACCTTTTAATAGAAGATACGGGCGCTCACACCCAGCGCGATATTGCGTTGAAAGTCGGCATTTCCGTAGGCGCTGTCAATAAAACTTTAAACGAACTTAATGAGCTCGGTTTTACGGACGGAAATACGGTAACCTCAAAGGGTTACGAAATTATGGAGAACTACCGCGTAAAACGCGCGGTAATAATCGCCGCAGGCTTCGGTTCGAGATTGGTTCCTATAACCTTGAACACGCCTAAACCTCTTGTGCGCGTCAAGGGAAACCGCATAATCGATTCCACTTTAACTGCTTTAAAGGAAGCGGGCATCGAAGAAATTTATCTTGTAAGAGGGTATCTTGCCGAGCAGTTCGACCAGCTGTTATATAAATTCCCCAATATTAAATTTATTGAAAATCCGCTTTATAACGAAACGAATAATATTTCTTCCGTTCTTTGCGCGGGCGACAAGGTGTGCGGCGCGTATATTCTCGAAGCGGATTTGCTCTTAAGCAACAAGTCGCTTATTAAAAAATATCAGTATCAGTCGAATTATCTCGGAATACCCGTTGAAAAATCGGACGACTGGTGTTTTTACACGGAAGATAAAATCGTCAAAAAAATGTCGATAGGCGGAGTTAACTGCCATCAGATGGTAGGAATTTCTTACTGGACCGAAGAAGACGGCAAAAAGCTCGTTGAGGACGTAAAGAAGGTGTTCTTTATGCCGGGCGGAAAAGAAAGATATTGGGATCAGGTTCCGCTTGAGTATTGCCTTTCAAATTATAAGGTGGCGGTAAGAGAGTGTGATTTTAAAGATATCGTGGAAATAGATACCTATTCAGAATTAAAAGCCATAGACGAAAGTTACAGATAAATATAAGAGCCCGTTCGTGCGAACGGGCTTTAAATTTTGCCAAAAACCCGCTTCTTGAACAAAAATCAGCATATATCGACAAAATCGAGCATAAATTTTATTACTTTGATTTTTGGGAGTTTGCCGATGTGGGATTATATTACCGAAAGAGTTACAAGGGAGGCGGAGTACATAATAGAAACAAAGTCCACCGTCCGCAGTGCGGCGCAACACTTTGATATAAGCAAATCAACCGTACACAAGGACGTGACCGAGCGGCTTGAAGCAATTGACAAA
>JAIEAS010000188.1 GCA_029071285.1 Clostridia bacterium | reverse complement strand
ATAAAATATAGCATAATAGCTATGGAACATTCGGAAGAATTTAAACAAAGATTTTCAGAACTTATAAGCGATTTAGACTGTAAAAAATCGGAAATTCCTAAACTGCTGAACATTGATTATAACGTTTTTGGCAAGATTACAGAATTTGGTATTATCCCGAAACCTGTTATTTTAATAAGAATTGCCGATTACTTTAACATATCGGTTGAGTATCTTTTAAACAGAACGGATAATCCGTATTTTGTAAAAGCTGAAACGGCAACAACGTTTTTGGAAAGGTATCAGGCATTAAAAGCTGAAAAGAATCTGACCGATTACGTTATTACGCAGAAGTTACACATTTCAACGAGCTATACTACTAATTGGAAAAACAAAAAGTATATTCCGTCTATTATAAACTTAATTGAGTTGTCGGAATATTTCAAAGTGTCAATTGATTATTTGTTAGGCAGAACTGACGATAAATAATACGGGAAGGCAACTTATAAATAAAGCGTTATACAGGCAAGAAAGTTTTGGATTAACAGGTTAGTTATGTTGAGTACAAACGAAGCAATTTTAAAGCGTATCAAGGAGATATGCGAAGAAAAGGGTAATAACATCTGTAAGGCGTGTTTAAACGGCGGCAAGTCGCCGTCGGCTCTTTATGATTTAATGAAGGGACGGACGAAATGCCCGAAAGTAACAACTATCAAAAGTTTTTGCGAGGGAGCAGGAATTACCTTGTCAGAATTTTTCGATAGAGATTATTTTAACGAGTTAGAGGACGACGATTAACATAAATTTAAAGCAGGAACATAAAACTTCCTGCTTTTTGTATGCGCAAAGAAAACCCCGTCATTCTGAGCGGAACACAGCCGAAAATAATCAATTGAAACAGCTTTGCCGTCGTGCTGTGTGCAGACGAAGAATCTTTTTGCGCGTGCGTAGCAGTATTCGCGCAAAACCTTTTCACCGCAATTGATACGGACGTTTTTTAAGGCGGATTCATTTTAATCAGCCCCGAGCAGACCACGAGGGGATTCTCTCGACTCGGTACGGCTTCGCCGTCGGTACGACGCTCGCTTCGCTCGTCTTCCTTCGCTCGAAATGACAAGCCTTAACTTGCTCTTTAACATTTTATCATTTATCGGTTAACCTCTGCTGAACCCCTTCACTATGGCGTGGGTTTTGTTTACACATTAAATAAAACCGCCCGAGGGCGGTTTTTTATTTCGCGTTGGTTTTGCAAATTACGCCTTAAAAAGATAGAAATTTCTTGTTACAGTTATCTATAATTAATTTCGCCTGCGTATCGGTCAGCTCCTTCGCCCAGCTCACGGGTGAGAGGGGGTTGGGGCTGCTTAAACCGTAGTACAAAAACCTTGCCGTTTTGTCGCGGGCGGTGTCGTTCCATTTATCGAAGAGTTCGCTCTTTATATGATTGCCGAGCGTGCAGTTAATGAACGCACACTTGCCGAAGTCGCGCCACGGGCGCGCGAGGCAACAGGAATTTTCCTTTGCGCCGCCGCTTGTGAAATTGCAGTCTATAAAGGTGAAGCCGTTTTCCTGCGCCAGCGAATGGGCGGGCGCGGTAGCGAAGCCCAAGCCCCGTTTGTCGTCGAGGGAGATAATTTCGCAGTTTCTGAAATACCCCTCGCCGCAGCCGAAAATAAAATCGACGTTTCCGCTGATTTTGCAGTTTTCGAAGAGGCTGACGTTCGCGCCCTCGCTGTAAAGCTGTTCCTGCGGAATAAAATTTCTGTACCGCACTACCAGGTCGTCGGGGAAGGGTGAGAGGAAGAGGGTGTCCTGCGTGGAAATAAGCTCGCAGCCGACCGCCTTAAAATTTTTGCCGTGCACCGAAAGCGCGACGCACTGCCCGACTTTTTCGGGCTGAGTGTTGGAGTTTTTTACGGTCAGGTTTTCCAGTTTTACCCCGCTCCCCGTTACGCAAAGCGTAAAGGTGCGGAAGGTGTTGTATTCCTGCCCGTCCGCGTGGATTTTGCGCGCGTAGTCGTCAAAGGCGATTACCGTCTGCCCGCAGCCCTCGCCCGTGAGGGTTACTCCGTCGGCGGAGAGAACGGCTTTCTGAAAATATTCGCCCTTGCCCAGATGCACGGTTTCGCCGCCTTTCAGACGGCCGAAAGCTTCCTGCAGGTTGTCCGAGGGGGTAAGATAAACCATATACTATAATTTCTCCTTAAATCGGGCTAATTATAGCATAATTTTTTTCATGAAACAATAAAAAAACTATTGATTTTTGCATTTGACTGTGTTACAATGAATTAGCTAAATGTAAAATTGTAACATTATGTGGTCGGAAATTTCGTCCAGAAGTGCAAATTATGCGTAAAAACGGTTTAAGACATCTATCTTTGCGGCAGTATCGGCTCACCGATTTGTTTCTGTTCGCGGTAATACTTATCGTATTCGAGATAATATTGCACTTCGCTTTTCAGGCTCTTCACGGCGATTTTATATTTTCACCGATGCTGGCGATTACTTTAATCGTTATGATGCGCTGGGGCTGGCCCGCGGTGTTTTACGCAATCGGCGACGGACTTCTGTTCTGTTTACTCAATATGAAGGACGCGAATTTCGCTCCGCATATGTTTGCTATATATATTATAGGTAACGCGTTCGTGGCTCTTCTGCTTTTAATGACAAGGTTTATGGGCAAGAAGAGGATACGCGACAAATGGTACTTCTCTCTGCTGTTTACGGTTGCCGGCTGGGTAGCGGCGGTGCTGGGCAGGGCGATAGTGGCGGCGTGCTTCGGGCTCGGCTTTGCGGCAACGCTGCTCGCGCACTTCGGCGATCTGGTTTCGTTCGCAATCTGCCTCATCATAATTCTGGTAATGCGAAGACTGGACGGAATGTTCGAGGACCAGAAAGATTTTTTAAAGAGGCTTGACGACGAAAGGAAGGAGAAGGAAAAGCGCGACACCTTCGGCGACGAACCTATCGAGATTGACGAAGAAAGTCTTAAAATCCTGAAAAAGGACGACGACTTATATAAATAAAGGTAATAAGCGGCTTCCGCCGCAGTTACATATAAATTACTTAAATTTTAAGTGATATGGAGGAAATTTTCAATGTTCAAACTCAAATGTGACGACTTCCTTATCTACGACGAGGCGACCGGTACTTACAGTATGTCGCCCGAGCAGCAGGTAAG
The DNA here is from genome assembly GCA_029071285.1 of Clostridia bacterium. Classification (GTDB taxonomy): domain Bacteria; phylum Bacillota; class Clostridia; order Christensenellales; family Borkfalkiaceae; genus Coproplasma. Next base: position 11,553 of record JAIEAS010000188.1, on the reverse strand, counting down.
GGATCAGACAGAGCGGAACAGATGGAAAAGCACGGGTTTCACCCTTCTGAAAGACTGGCGACTGTACCTCATGCTCGTACCCATGATTCTGGTGTACCTGCTTTGGAAGTACCTGCCCATGTACGAACTTCTGGGCGCTTTCAGATTCGGTAACTTCCAGCGCGTATCCGACAGACCCTGGGTCGGCTTCGACAACTTCAAGGAAATCTTCGTCGGAGCGTACGCGGGCGAGTTCTGGATGGCGTTCAGAAATACGTTCGTCATCGCGTTCTACGGACTGCTGTTCGGTTTCCCGCTTCCCATCATTCTTGCGCTGTTCTTCAACGAAGTCCGCTCGAACGTGGTAAGATCGATTATGCAGGTATGCGTATACCTTCCCAAATTTATCTCTACCGTTATAGTAACTTCGCTCACGATTGCGCTTTTCGCGGCTCCCTCAACGGGAAGCGAAGGCGTCCTGTCGAAAATGCTTGCGGCAATTTCGAAGTCGGGACCTCTGCACGCCGCAATCGAGGAAAAGGGCGTAGTTTATTCGCTTGAATATTTCCGTGCGATATACATAATTACGGATATCTGGGAACACGCCGGCTACGACTCGATTGTGTTCTTCGCGGCGGTAATCGCGGTTTCGCCTACGTCTTACGAGGCGGCGCAGATTGACGGCGCGGGCAAGATGGCTCAGATGCGCTACGTCGTAATTCCCAGCATTCTGTCAACCGTCGTAATTATGCTCATTATGAAGATAGGCGGACTTCTCTCCGTAGGCTACGAAAAGCTGTACCTGCTGAGTCCCGCAACTTCATTAAATAACTATCAGGTTGCGGAAGTCGTTTCCACCTGGGCTAACCGACTGACTGAAAACAGCGGCAGCTACTCGCCGCAGGCTTTCGGTATCGCGGGCGAAATGACCAACAACCTTATAGGTATGATTCTGGTTATAGGTTCGAACACGATAGCAAGAAAAGCTTCGGACGTTTCGTTGTACTAAGGGAGGGCAGAATAGATGAAAAGAAAAATGGAAGCCAGCGAGCTTATATTCAAAATAATCGCTTACACTCTTCTGATAATATTTTCCTTACTCTGCGTTTATCCCCTGCTGTACGCGCTGGGCTCGACTTTCAGCTCCTGGGATAAAGTTGCTTCAGGTAAAGTAATCCTGTGGCCCAACGGCTTTCAGTTCAAGTCGTTCCAGGCCGTATTTATGACCAACCAGTTTTGGGTAAACTATTCCAACACCCTTTTCGTAACCTTTATCGGTACTATCTGGTGTTTGATTTACTCGATACTCGGCGCATACGCACTTTCAAAGAAGAGATTGATGGGCAGACACGGATTCAACTTCTTCCTCGTATTCACAATGTGGTTCTCTGCGGGCGTTATCCCCCAGTACCTCAACTATCAGCAGACCGGTAACATCCTTGCTTCGATAGTCGGCGGCGCAGATATGTACGCTATAGACCTTAAATGGCTTATCGTTCTTGCAATGGGTATGAACGCTACCAACATAATCCTGCTCCGTAACTCGTTCGAAGGCGTGCCTTCCGAAATCGAGGAAGCGGCGAGAATAGACGGCGCTACAGAAATGCAGGTTCTTATGAAAGTCTATATCCCCATGAGCAAGGCAACTATCGCAACGGTTGCGCTGTTCTTCGGAATTTCGCGTTGGAACGGCTACTTCTGGGCATACAAAGTTCTCGGAGCGCAGCAGCAGTATTCCTGGCCCGTACAGGTTTATATGCGCGACTTCATAGATAAGAACACCGACCTCACGTTAAAGTACAATCCGGATACTGCGGAATACACCGATATGGGACAATCGACCTCGATGGTATACGCAATGGTAGTACTTGCAATGATTCCCATCCTCGTAATTTACCCCTTCATTCAGAAGTACTTTGCTAAGGGCGTAAATATGGGCGGCGTAAAAGAATAATTTATAAGGATTTTTATTCGGGTCAATAACCTGATAAAATAAATAATAAGGAGAGAAAAATGAACAAAACCAAAAAGATTATAACGGCGGCTGTGTCGGTTGTAATGGCGGGAACGATGGCGGCGTCGCTTGCGGCGTGCGGCGATAATAACAAGCCTAACAAACCCAGCGGCAGCGGCGCTAATGAAAACCTGATGACCAAGTTCGAAGGTTACATGGACGACGCCTGGAAGACGGCAAAAGAGGGCTACGGCAGCACCGAATCCTCATCCGCCCAGAAGAAGCTTGAACCCAAGCTTGAAAACGGAAAACTTGCTTACAGTTCGAAGACCACTCTTACAACGGCTCTCGGTTACGACGGACCCAACACGGGTATTAAATACAGCGGCGGCGACGACGGTAACACCAAAAAACTGTTGACGTATCTCGGCGGTTACGAAGGTTCGGCGGACGCATTCCAGCTGTACGGCAACACCTATACCGCAGGCAACCTCAAACCCGCGTGGAAGGCTCTTTCAGAAAAGCTTGACGTTACTATCAGTGATGAATTCGAAGGCGTTAAATCGGGTCAGCAGATGTCGACCGTTGTAGGCAAAGGACTTGATAAGTATCAGTTGTTTACCGCTTCGGCTACCGACATTAACAGTCAGGGTGCAGACGGCAACCTTCTGAACATTACCAACTATCTCGATTATATGCCCAACTACAAGGCATTCCTCGAAGCTAACCCTCTTGCACGTCTTTCGCTTACCGCGGACAACAAGGGCTCAATGTATATGCTTCCTTACTTCGACGGCAACGACGATATCGAAAAATTCGTTCTGCTTGAAAAGACCTTCGTTGAAAAGCTTCTTGACGCAACTACGATTGACGAATCAAAGACTATAACCTTCAAAGAGCAGGCTGAAGCAAAAGCTAAAACCTATGCCAAGAAGGGCATAGTAGGAAATCAGACCTCGGTTGAATCCTTTATGGGTCAGACCGGCAGCTGGAAAATCGAAGTTACCGACCCCGATGCTCTGACCACCCGTGAGGACGGTAAGGACTGGGGCAACAACCTTAGCGTTGCATCTAAGGGACATGAAAAAGACGTTATAGAAATTACCGTCGACTACACCGCGGCTTTAAATGCGGCAAAGGATACTACTTCCGAACTCGGTAAGGCTGTACAGGCAGCGGCAGGCAAGGCTTACGACGGCACAAGCGGCAACATCGTTGACTTGCAGAACTTTGCAATCAACGCAAAGAACGGCGACGTTAAGGGCTCGGCTCTCCTTAAAATCTTGCAGGAATACATTAAAGTAACTTACAAGAAAGGAAACGACCAGTTCTACACCAAGCTTTCCGACGTATTCAACAGCGCATACGCTGCATGGGACGTTGACCTCTACACGGCGCTCGGCAGATGCTTCGTCACCTGCGGCGGTTTGATAGAAAACAGAGGCGTTTCGCTTGTAAAAGGCACCGACCAGTTGTTCCTTCTTTCCGCACGTGAATACAAAGCAAACAGATACAGCGATACTTACTCGATGGCTGGCGAGCTGTACGGCGTGCGCGGTCTTGAAACAAGATACTCTCCTACGTACGCGTACGTAAATGCGCAAGGCGGAATTTCAGACTCCCGTCTTGACGAAAATATGTGGAACGCACTTGACAAGATGAATAAGCTTGCCAAGGAAGGTCTCTTCAATGCGATGACCGATACGAACGTCGGTAAAACAGCTCCCGGCTGGAACTCGACCAACGGCGGCAAGAACGACGGCGTTCAGACTCTTTCACTGCACGACTACTGCCAGACCCAGACTGCAAACAAGGGCTTCGAAGTTCAGAGTCAGCCCAGCGGCAGCTCGGCTACCTTCAACTTTGCTCCCGTTCTTACACCCGTTTCCAAATGGGATGACAACGGCAGCGGCACGGCTGACAAGTATATGAGATTTACCGAAAGCTGGCGTGGCGTAAAGAACACCGGCTGGTGTATCTCTTACAAAGCGGTTGAATCCGACAAAGATAAGCTTTCCGCAACTCTTGCGCTGGTTGACTACTTCTTCTCCAACGACGGTCAGATTCTTATGACCTACGGACCTCAGGGCGCGGCTAACGACGCAGCGGAAGTAGCTGATGCAAAAGCTGCAAACGGCGGCTTCTGGTACGGCAACAAGGTAACCGGTACGGTTGCAGGCGTTGAACTCGCTTACGGCGCCGACGGCGCGCTTACCGAAGCTTCTCTTACTGCTCTTAAGACGGCGAACGTTATCAAAACCGACGACGGCGTTCAATACTACGCTAACCCCGGTGAAAAACAGGCTAACGGCACCGTTGCAAACGATTATGCAAAAGATTACTTCGTATATAAGAACGCTCTGTATACCGGCACTTATTACAAGGGCAAGCAGGTTCCTACGCTGACCAACAGCTCGCTTGCAATGTTCGAATCGGATAAACTCGGCAACCACTCGTTCACCAACTACGCGCGTCACGTAATCGGTTCCGCGCTGAACATCGGTAACAAGGACCAGGGCTTCGAATACCAGTGCACCTCTAAGGCAGGTATCGTTGGTTCGGACATCGTAAACATCGCGCTCGTAAACGGCACCATTAAGCACACCGAACAGCTCGATCCCAGCACCGTAACCGGAACGAACTGGTGGTATATGCTTATGCCCACCCTTCTGCCTTACTCGTCGCGTGTAAACAACGTTATTTCTAAGGCTCCTTTCACCACCATAACTGCGTTGGGCGGCGCATCGCTTTTCACCGTAGACGGTTCAACCGAGAACTTCCTTAACGACGTAATGGCTTACGGTCTCGGCTCGGGTACGGCTATCAGAACTATGAGCAACGGCGACAAGATTCCCGATACTGCTGCAGGCGTAATCGCATACCTTAACGCAGCTAAATAATTAACAAAGTACAGTAAATTTTAAAAAATAAAAAGTTTGTCTGCGCCCGCTTTCGGGCGGGCGCAAGGCAAAAAATTTGGGGAACGTGATATGAAAACTCAAATGAGATTTCAAAAATACTTAATACTCGCAATACTGATATTTGCGGCGTTAAGCTTCGTATACGCTCTTTCATTCTGCGGCGGCACAATCGCTCAGTACGCAACCCTGTACGACCATGTCAACAAGGAAGAGATTGTAGACGGTGCAAAAGCGTTATTTGAAGCATCTCAGAAGTACAATGACATTTTAATCTGGCTTGCCATAGCGTTTATTCTGGTCGTTGTGCTCAACTACGTAATGGCGACGAACAAACGCCGTAACTACTACGTAACCAACTACGTATCTACCGGTATTACCGTTGCTTATGCAATTGCATTTGCTGTAGCTCTTGCAATAATTCTGATGAACACATATTCGCTGTTTATCGCTATAGATACCGAGGTTGCGGCAGAAGAACTGGCATATACGAGTATGGAACTGAAATACTCGACGAGTACCTTCATTTTGGGTTACGTCGTTGCAGGTGTTTCAATTGTCTGCGCGGGCTTGATGATTTTCAATCTCGTGTGGAAAATTAAGCTTATGCAGGGCGAAAAGAAGCTGCTCGAAGCTTCGCCCGTACATAGCGAACAAGTAACGGCAGAGGAGGGTGTGTAAAATGAAAAAAGTGCTTACACCTGAGCAGAAAATCGTTGCAGACGATATTCTTCGTTACAAGAAAAACAAGCTTGCCCAGCTTTTCGCAATTCTGGGCATAGTATTCAACTGTCTGTATTTCTGCCTGCTTTACGCAATACCCGATGCAAATATGCGAAAAATAACTCTGGGCGTGTCGGTAGTTCTGACGCTCGTGCTGTTGCTTTTGGTATTCTTATCGTCGGAAGGCGTTAAGGGCTATAACAAAAAATTCAGCATAGTGCTGCTTGTAATTGCCGCATTCCAGATTTTAAGAATATTCTACTATCCTTTAAACGGTTTGCTTAGCAACAGCCTTAACGGTATCGGTTACTTCGGTTATTATCCTAAGGAAATAAGTTTTCCTTACTTTATAATAATGGTAATCTGGCTCGTTGCTTCGGCGGGCTGCATAATCGCATCTGCAGTGCTCGGCTGGATTTACGCGGCAAGACTTCAGAAATTCCAGAAGAAGCTTGACAGCGGCGAAATTTCGGTTGAAGAAACTTTAAAGGATATGGACGCTCAGGACGCAGAACACGCACTCCACGTAGATTCGAGCGTAGAACTTGATTTTGAGGAGGTCGAGGGATAATGCCTGACGTAAACATTCAACATTTAGATAAAATATACGATAACAAGGTACAGGCGGTTTTCGACTTCAACCTTGACATCAAGGACGGCGAATTTATCGTTCTCGTCGGTCCCTCCGGCTGCGGAAAGTCAACCACGCTCAGAATGGTTGCGGGACTCGAGGATATAACAAACGGCAACCTTATTATCGACGGCAAGGACTGTACCCGCCTTCCCCCGAAGGACAGGGATATAGCGATGGTTTTCCAGAACTACGCGCTGTACGGTCACATGACAATTTACGAAAACATGGCTTTCTCGCTCACTCTCCGCAAGGAGAACAAAGAGCTTATTCACAGAAAGGTTATGGCGGCGGCTGAAATTCTCGACTTGAAGAGTCAGCTCAACAAAAAGCCCAAACAGCTCTCCGGCGGTCAGCGCCAGCGTGTTGCAATGGGTCGTGCAATCGTCCGTAACCCCAAGGTTTTCCTCTTTGACGAGCCCCTCTCGAACCTCGACGCAAAACTCCGCGGCTCGATGAGAAGAGAGCTTATCCTGTTACATAAAAAGCTGAACGCTACGATTATGTACGTAACCCACGACCAGACCGAGGCTCTGACCCTTGCGGACAGAATAGTCTGTATGTCAATGGGACACGTTCAGCAGATAGGCAAACCTATCGACTTGTATGAAAGACCCGCAAACACCTTCGTCGCAACCTTTATAGGACTTCCTCCTATGAATATGTTCGAAGGCAAAATTCAGGGCGGTTATTTCAAGAGCGATTTGTTCGAGTATCCTTTGAGCGAAAAGCAGATAAGACAGCTTAAGGAATACGAGGGCAAAGACGTAATTCTCGGCGTGCGTCCCGAAAATATCACGCGCGACGGCTCGGTTAAATTAAGCATTACCAACAACGAGAACCTGGGTATGAACACCCTCGTACACGGCAAGGTAGGCGGCGTGAAGAACGTTGTCTGCAAGTTTGCCGAGTGGTGCAACTACAAAAACGGCGACGATATCAATATCGGTTTCGACCCCGAAATGATGCACTTCTTTGAACTGCCCGAAGGCGACGAGCCCGGCAAGGCGATAGGTAAGGAGGAGGAATAAGATGGAAGAAATCGATAACGTAGTTGAAGTCGTCGAGCAGCCTTCCGGCGGACAGAAGCAGCCTTCCAAGGCGGGCGCCGCAATCAAGGAATGGTTCAGAAAGTTCACGGTTAAGCTTAAACACAGACCTATGAACATAGCGTTCTTCGTTATGATAGTGTCTACTATAGTTTATCTTTGCTCGCTGGGCAACTACTCGCAGTCGGCTCTCAAATATACGCTGGTTGACTGGCTCGGACTCAGTATTTTCGTAAATACTCTGTTCTGCATACTTTCCTTGCTGCTCTTTATGAACTCATTCCCCAAGCGTTCTAAAAAGCCCAAGGTAGTGATGCTGGTGCTGTTCTTCCTGTTCGTAGCGGCAATGATAACTTTCGACGTTCTGTTCTACATCCGTGCGGGAAACGCATATCACGCAAACCTCGTGCTTCCCGACGTAGACACGACCGCTGAAGAGAAGTTTATAATTCCCGCGCTCAACGCGACCATTGCGCACATTGTGCTGGTCGGACTCGGCGCAATCCTCACGGCAACCTATCCTCTCTACGGCAAGCTTCTGAATATGATCAACACCAAAAAGGTCATCGAATCTACCGAACTCAAAGAGGCTATCGATACCGAGGACGAAGATTAAAATTATTTTCAATAAAAATAAAAGTAATTCAGCCGGCAAAAATATTTTGTCGGCTGAATTTTAAAAGGTAAACAATGGCGAAAAAGAAAAAGAAGTTTCAGGAAACGACGATAGAAAACTATTACGACCTGAAAGTTGACAAAATAGACGAGCTCGTTGCGGCGCTTAAAGAGGAATCGCCCGCCCAAAGCGAGAATAATATTACCTACAACGTTGCCGAAATCACGGGCGATAAGAGCGGCAGGAACGCGCAGAGAGAATTCGACCCCTACAAGGTGGACAGATTTTCAAAAATACCCGTCTGGGTAAAGGCGCTGTTTGTTAAATTCTGGTTCGCGGGCTGCGTGTGCTACTTCATAATGTTCGGACTGCAGATTAACGAGCTTGACAAACTCGCGCTTCTGGGCGCGGTTTTAGGACTCGTCGTGGACGTTTTAGTAAATCCGCTGTTCAGATATATGGAGTCGGACAAAAAGGAATACAACGCGTATATGATGTTTCCTTTCCCGTTCAGGGCGTTCTGGACCTTTTTCACCAACGTCATCTATTATATTTTGGTAATCATAGTCGTCAAGTTGTGCTACGACGGATTAAACGAACTGATAAATTTAATTTCGGGTACCCAAAACGAATTAAAAGTGGGGGTAGAACCCTTGCTTTTTGGAGTGTTTACCGTTATAATTGATATGATTTTCATCGGCATAAAAGACGGAATAGTATTACTTATCAGAAAACGCAAAAACGCAAAAAAAGAAGGTACCTTAAATGTTTAAAAAACTGTTCGCATCCTCAACCTCGGCTTGCTTCGAGCTGGAAAACACTTCCCCCTATTACAGTCCCTCAAGCTACAGCGTGCTGCTGGACGGAAAAGTTGCGGGAGTGTTCGACACCAACGTATTTTCGCTTTACAATCTCGAACCCGACAGCGAATACGAGGTTACGGTTGCGGGCAAAACTCTGAAATTTAAAACCCTTGCGGAAACCGCCGTTATAGACGTAAAAGCTTGCGGCGCGAAGGGCGACGGCGTTACCGACGACACCGCTTGCGTGCAGAAAGCTATCGACAGCTGTCCCGCGGGCGGCAGAGTTCTGTTCGGCGAGGGCGTATACCACGTCCGTCCGCTCGACCTTAAAAGCAATATCACTTTGGAATTGAAAAAGGGCGCGGAAATTCTCGGCGAGGAGCGCGAGGATAAATATCCCGTTATTCCCGCGCGCGACAAGAATAACGAACTCGAAATTCTTGCAACTTGGGAGGGCGAACCCTTCGACTGCTTCAAATCGCTTATTCACGGCTACAAGTGCGAGAATATCGCGATAATCGGCGAGGGCACGATTAACGGCAACGCCGACCAGTCTACCTGGTGGGATAAACCCAAGGGCAGACTGATTGCCCGCCCGCGTCTGGTGTTTTTGAACAAGTGCAAAACCGTGCGTATGCACGGCGTTACCTGCAAAAACTCGGCGAGCTGGAACCTGCATCCCTTTTTCTCGAAGAATATCCGCTGCTACGATTTAAAGATTGAAAACCCTTACACCGCGCCCAACACCGACGGACTCGATCCCGAGAGCTGCGACGACGTGAAAATCATCGGCTGTAAGTTCAGTGTAGGCGACGACTGCTGCGCGATTAAGTCGGGCAAGCTTTATATGGGCAAGACATTTAAAACCCCCGCAAGCAACCACACTCTGCGCAACAACCTGTTTCAGGACGGACACGGCGCAATCGTGCTCGGCAGCGAGATGGGCGGCGGCGTGCGCGATCTGACCGTATGCCAGTGCCTTTTCAGACACACCGACAGAGGACTGAGAATTAAGTGCAGACGCGGCAGAGGCAAGGACGCGATTATCGACGGCGTTGTTTTTGAAAATATCAAAATGGAAAACGTAATAACGCCGCTCGTCATCAATATGTACTACAACTGCGACCCCGACGGAAATACCGAGTACGTCTGGACGCGCAGTAAAAATATGATAGTGGACGACCGCACGCCCTATCTCGGCAAGTTCGTTTTCAAAGACATTCTCTGCGAGGACTGCGAGTGTATGGCGGGCTACTTTGACGGTCTTACCGAACAGCCCATCAAAGAGGTCGTTATAGAAAACGTTTGCTTCTCGTTCAAGGACGACGCGAGGGCTTACGAGCCCGCAATGCTGCAGGGCGTTGACGCTTACTGCAAGGCGGGGCTTTACGTTGACAACGTAGAAACTTTGGTACTTAAAAACGTAACCTTTGAAGGGGTTCTCGGCGAAAAGATTATCAGAAAGCACCTCGGCAAGGTTATTGAAAGTTAACTTAAAAATTCATAGATAAAGGGGAAAGAATATGGATTACACGCTTATTGACAGATATATCGACCGTCTTATCGACGACTCCACGCCCGATAAGCCTATCTGGAATATCGAAAATATCAAGCACGGCAAGCCGGCGGGCTGGAACTATATAGACGGCTGTATGATGACTTCTTTGTATACTATCTATTTGCTCACGGGCAAAAAGAAGTATATGGACTTCATCGACAAGTTCGTGGATTACTACGTTTTCGAGGACGGCTCAATCCGCGGCTACGAAAAGGAAACCTACAACGTCGATAACATCAACGAGGGCAGAGTGCTGTTCGACCTGTACCGCGAGACGGGAAAGGAAAAGTACAAAAAGGCAATCGAGCTGTTGTATTCGCAGCTTCAGACTCAGCCAAGAACGGCAATCGGCAACTTCTGGCACAAGAAAATTTATCCCGACCAGGTCTGGCTGGACGGACTTTATATGGCGCAGGTATTTTATACCCGCTACGAAACCGAGTTCAACGGCGGAAAAAATTACGGCGATATAGTAAACCAGTTCCAGAACGTTTACGACAATATGTACGACAAGCAGAAACGCCTATACTACCACGGCTGGGACTATTCGAAAAAGGCGTTTTGGGCGGATAAAAAGACGGGGCTTTCGAAGAGCTTCTGGTTGCGCTCGGTCGGCTGGTATACCGTAGGACTCGTGGACAGCATCTGCTATCTTTCGAGCGGCGCGAAGGAAGCCAAGGCACAGCTCGTTAAAATCTTCAAGGACACTATCGAGGGACTTGAAAGATATATTGACAAGGAAGGCAAAATGTTCTGGCAGGTCGTTGATCAGGGCGGAAGAAAAGGCAACTATCTCGAAACTTCGGGCAGCGCAATGATTGCCTACGCAATGATGAAGGGCGCAAGGTTCGGGCTCATCGACAAGCGTTTTGCAAAGGTCGGCGAGGAAGTGTTTAACGGCATCTGCAACAGGTATCTGACCGAAGCGGACGGCAAACTCAACCTCGGCGGTATCTGCTTAATGGCGGGACTCGGACCCGAAACCAACCGCAAGCGCGACGGCTCGTTCGAGTATTACATTTCAGAACCCGGCGTAGAAAACGACGCGAAGGGCACCGGCCCGTTCGTTATGGCTTACACCGAAATTAAGTCGTTAGACTAAATACTTGCGTTCGGGACTTAAAATATCTTTAAAGTGATTTCATATTTACAAACGATAACCCGCTAAATTCGTTTAAGAATTTAGCGGGTGTTTTATATCTGAATTGCTTTTTATTAATCGTGATTATCGCGAATCTTGCTCACCCATTCCAAAGCGCCCGGAAAATTTTTTGCCCAATCGCTTTCAATGTGGCACGCATTTTGGTCAATCAGCGTACCGA
>JAIEAS010000187.1 GCA_029071285.1 Clostridia bacterium | reverse complement strand
GAAATACGGTACAAATAATAAAAAAATCAAATTAATGAACAGGAGATTCACTATGCAAAACAAAACCAAAGAAACAAAAGTAGCTCTTTTTTCTGCACCTTGCAAATACATTGACGACGTATTGGCTCTTGTAAAGCGGGACGGCTGCGTCGAGTGGGACTTAAACACTCTTCCGTTTTCTCTCAGCACTAAACGTATGGCTTACGTCCGCGATTTTATCAAGGAACACGGCGACGTGCGTTTTCATCTCCCTTATGGCTTCTGGGATTTAGGCGTCAATGATGAAGTAATTTATACGGATTCGTATAATTATTATTGCAGATTATTCTCCGCAATCGAATCCCTCGGATTAAGCGTTGCGGTGTTACATATAGGCTCCGCTGCCGGCTCTGACGAAGAAACAGCACTTAAAGGGCTGAAACAGTTAGTACCCATTGCACAAAAGCACGGAGTAAAACTTTGTCTTGAAACGCTCATTCACGGACTTTCTTCCGATATGAAATTTATAAAGCGTTGTATGGAAATCGACGGGTTATATCTTTGCCTGGATACCGGTCACGTGGAGGTTTTAAGAAGAGAGAGAGGCAACAGCGTATTTGAAGATATTGAATCGATAAAGGATAAGATACTTCACGCCCACGTATACGATTACGAGGACGAAAACATGAACCACGTTCCGTTTACGCCGGAGTCTATCAAGACGAACGTTTGGTTGCCCTTATTGCAGACAACGAATTGTAAATGGTACACTATGGAACTTGATTTTCAAGACGATCAGGACAAGCAAAAGAAGTTGGTTGAGGAGTATCTGCAAAAGAAATAACAGTATTTTCAAAAGCCTTTTAAAGGGGTACAATGGGAAAAAAGCTAGTATATTGGAAATGGACAAAAAAGACCCCGAATGCTTTTGTGGAATATGGAATTGACAGAGAAAATCACAAAAACAACCGCTTCTTTGGCATCAGCACGGAAATAAATAACTCTGACGGAAGCGAATACAGAGTGTACGGGAAAGTCCCCATAAAAGTATGTGAAGTCTATCTCAGAATCTGGATGGGCAGATTTGTGGTTTGTTTCGGAAGTGGGAGCTTCTCAATGAGAATTAAAGACAAGTATCGGTTTAAGCTCGTTTTAGGTTTCTCCGGTACTTTAAAGCACGAACCCACCGATATTCAGACGTCACACGATAAAACTATTGATGATGAAAATCAAAAGGAAGATAAAGAATGTTAAGAATTGCTGTCTGCGGTCTTGACGGTATAGGCAAGACTACTTTGATTGAAAAACTGAAAGCAAAGCTTACCCGGGACGGGTTAACCGTTGCTCAGACAAGAGTACCTTTCACTTGTAAAACTTTAATGGAAAATATCGGTTGCGAAAATTTAAACGAATTTGAAATCGTCAGACGTATCGGAATGACGTTCGATTTTGCCGAGCACTATTATAAGCTTGACGTTGCTGCGGACGTGCTTATATGCGACAGATACGACATCGATTTTGAAGTGCTTAACGATACGTATAAAATCCCTGAAAACTATAAAGATATCATGCATGCAATCTATGCACAAGCACCACGTCTTGATTTATGCTTCTATCTGAAAGCCGATTATTCACTTGCTGCAGAAAGATTGAATAAGCGCGGCAACCGAAAGGAAAACGAATGCGACGATATTTTAAGAAGTATGCAAAATTCGTTTGAAAAAAGGATTAAAGACTATCCCAACAGCGTTATTCTGGACGCGACCAAAACGGAAGAAGAAATTGCAAACGAGGCATACAAGTATATTTTAAATAAAAGATAGAAGATTTACTTTGACCGAATAACTATTACATAAAAATAGCCGTGAGAATTTTTTCCCACGGCTTAATTATTATCACGAAAACAGCTCGCAATAAAGCAAGCTGTTTTTTATAAATAGCTACGCCTTATGTTCGCGCTAATTGTACTCCTCTCCCCTTTCTCTTTGGGATACTTTACGATTCTTTCCAGAATTTTTAAACGGTTACCTTAAGAGAAATCCCGTCCTGAAATTTCCAAAAACTATTTTCGGGATTTACTGGATTTTTCGACCGATAAGTGATATGATATATTCAATCGGTTATATTATATAATTGACAATGAAAATACAGGATTTGATATGAACGAAAGAAAGCAGAAAATTTTAATAGTAGACGATTCGGAAATGAACCGTTCAATTCTCGCCGACATACTCGGCGAGGAATTCGAGATTATGGAAGCGCGCGACGGCATAGAAGCGGTCAACGTTCTCCGCAGTTTCAGCGTGGAGATTTCCGTAGTCTTGCTCGATATCGTAATGCCGAAAATGGACGGTCTGCAGGTTCTTGCCATAATGAACAGCTATAAGTGGATACACAATATCCCCGTCATTATGATTTCCGCGGAGACCGCCTCTTCCTATATCGGCAAGGCATACGAGCTGGGCGCAACCGACTATATCCAGCGCCCCTTTGACACGACGGTCGTACACCACCGCGTGCACAATGCGATTATGCTTTATTCGAAGCAGAAAAATCTTATAGGGCTTGTTGAAGAACAGATTTACGAGAAGCAGAAAGACCAGTCCCTTCTTATAAATATCCTCAGCCATATCGTGGAATTCAGAAACGGCGAAAGCGGTCTGCACGTTTTAAACGTGTATACCACGACGGAAATTCTGTTGCAGAATTTAATGAAGATGACCGACAAATATCCCCTTACTCCGCAGGAAATTTCTTTGATTGCAACGGCATCCTCGCTGCACGATATCGGAAAAATTGCGGTGGACGGCAATATTCTGAATAAACACGAAAAGCTCACCCCCGAAGAGAGAGCAATTCTGAGAAAGCACGTTGAGTACGGCGAGCAGATGCTGCACGATATCCCCTACCATCAGAACGAACCGCTGCTTTGCGCGGCGCGGGAAATCTGCCGTTACCACCACGAGCGTTACGACGGCAGCGGCTATCCCGAAGGACTGAAAGGGGACGATATCCCCATCTCCGCGCAGGTGGTTGCGCTCGCCGACGTATACGACAAGCTGACGTGCGCAAGCCCCTATCGGGAAACCTATCCGCATGCGCAGGCAATAGAAATGATTTTGAGCGGCAAGTGCGGCGCGTTCAATCCCGTTCTTTTAAAAGTTCTGCAATTTTCCGCGGACAAAATCCGCGTTGCTCTGCGCGAAAATCCTATGAGCGTAAACAACCGCAAGGACGTTGAACGCATCACCCGCGAAGCGATATCCCGCAGCGGAAACCGCGTTTCACAGCGTACGCTTGACCTTCTGGACCGCGAGCGCGAGAAATTTCAGTTTATCGCGTCCGACTCGCGTGAAATTCTTTTCGAAGTTTACCGCGACCCCGCGATGATTTCCTTCCTCGACGACGGCGGCGAAAAGCTCGGCGTGGGCGTAACTGTTACCGACCCTTTGAAGGACGGCAAAATGCTTGCCTGCTTCGGCGAAGAAACGCTGAAAAAACTGTTTGAGCTGATAGACTCGGCTTCGGGCGAAAATCCCAAAGTCAGTATGGATTGCACGATAAAAATTCAGGGCAAGCTTTGCCGCAGCCGCATAGTGATAATGACGCAGTACAGCCGAAGCCCCGCTTCCGACAAGTACGAGTTTGAAAGCGCAATCGGAAAAATTTATATCTCGGACGCAGAGGCGGCCGCATAAATACAAGGACGGGCAATATTATGAACCTTGAAACCTTTTACGAGAAAATCGGCGGCAACTATGCCGAAACTATGGGGCGCCTGATGACCGAGGAGCGCATACTCCGCTTCGTTCGCAAATTCCCCGCGGACGGCAGTTTTGGTTTACTGAAAGACGCGCTTGCCCGCGGCTCGCAGGAAGAAGCTTTCCGCGCCGCGCATACGCTTAAAGGGGTTGCGCAGAACCTCGGGTTCACCGCGCTGTACGAAAGAGCTTCCGCCGTTACGGAAATTCTGAGGGGCGGAAGTCTGGAAGTTGCGCTACTTATGCCCGATCTGGAAAGCGTTTACCGCTTGACGGTAGAAAGTATTTCCGCTTTGGATTAAAAATTCGGCGCGGCGTGAAACCGCGCCTTTAAATTGCGCTTTAGGTGCATCGGACAAGGAGATACCTTATGAAAAAACTTAAATTACGGTTTAATCCGTGCTTAAAGATAATATCTGCGTTTACCGCGTGCCTTATCTTTTTTTTATGCAATTTCTTTTTTATTAATCCGGTAACTTCGTTTGCGGATACCGAGCCGCCAAAATACGACGCAGTCAAAGCCTGCGTGTTCCACATGGACGGCTATCACGATAAAGATGCGGACGGCAGACTGTCGGGCTACGGCATCGAGTTTCTGAACCTCGTTTCCAAATACTCCCACCTTAATTTCGAATACACGGGATACGACACAAACTGGAACTGGGACGGTGATGCCGACGGGGACGGAATAGTCGGCGAGAACGAAAACAACATACTCGGCATGCTTAACCGCGGCGAAATCGACGTGGTTACGTCCGTCAGCAGAAACGCGGACAGAGAACTGCAGTGCGACTTCTCCCTGCCGATGGGCAGAAAGAAAACCGTTCTGTCTATACGCAGTAACGAAACCCGCTTCGTCCGCGGCAACTACGACACATACGAAGGCTTGCGCGTCGGACAGCTGACGGGAAACAGCCAGAACGATATCTTAGAAAAGTTTGCAACCGATAAGTTCGGGTACAGTATTGAAGAATACGAAAGCCTCGAACTGCTTGAAGCGGCGCTGCAAGACGGCAGTATTGACGCGATTATTTCAAGCAATTTAAGAAAGACGACCAACGAAAAAGAGCTTGACGTTTTAGAGGAAAACGATTTTTACGCCGTCGTCAGAAAGGGCGACCCGAAAGGAATTCTTGCCGAAATTAACGGCGCGATAAGGCAGATGGATATTGACGAGGGCGACTGGCAAAACACGCTGTTTTATAAGTACTACGGCCCCGCCTATTCTTCAAAGCTTTCTTTCAGTGCAAACGAACAGGCTTATATGAATAAGCTGAGGGCGGACGGAAAAATCATAACCGTATCCGCAAGCGCCGACAGAGCCCCCTATTCCTATACGGAGAACGGCGAGCTGAAAGGCATTATGCCAGACTATTTTGCCGAGCTTATGAAGCTTGCGGAATTGTCCGATAATTTCAGATTCGTAGCAGGCGATACCTCCGCCGACGTTATGCTTGACAGTACGGGCGAAGACGATATAACCGAGGGCGAAGTCAAGGGTTGTTTTAAAACGAACAGCTATATGACGGCGCAAATAGCAAGAGTAACGAGGCAGGACCATAAGGGCGATATAAAAAGGGCCGCCGTATCCGACTTGCAGTTTAAGCAATTTCTCGAGCGCGAGGGATATACCGTCGTGAGCTGTGATACCGCAGAGGAAGCTATGCGCGCCGTTCAGAGCCGCAAGGCGGACGCCGCTTACGTATACGCCTATACCGCGCAGTGGTTTATAAATCACGGCAACGCCGATTCACTGTACTACACCTCCGTGAACGGTATGAGTACAAGCTTCAGTATGCACGTCGGCGAAAATACGGACCACGAGCTGGTTACCATACTTAACAAATGTATCAAGCAGACCTCCGACGATACCCTCAACCAGCTTGCTTCTAAGTACACCTCTTACACGATTGACGACGTAAACTTCTGGCAGTACATAAAGGCGCATCCCTCTATTATAATCGCTATCGTAATCGTGCTTGCCCTGGCGGTATTCGTTATCGTTATGCTGTATCTGCGCGGACGGTGGAACAGAAAGCTTTTGAACGCAACCGAGCAGTCGAACAAGAAAATGGGTGAACAGCTTTCCATAGTTGAAGCGCTGAGCCGCGAATATACCAACGTGTATTCAATCGACGAAGAAAACGCCACCGCCCGGATTCTTAAACTCGAGGGCTACGTTGCCGAGGGACTTAAAAAGGGTTCGGCGGAAGAGTACAACTACGCCGCTATTCTTGAAAATTATATACGCACCCGCGTCCACCCCGACGACAGAGAGGAGCTGCTGCAAGCCCTTTCACTGGATAACGTAGTAGAAAAACTGAGCGCGGACGACGAATATCAGGGCAGCTACCGCATAGACGACAACGGAGAAATTCACCACCTGCAATATACCTATATCAGGATATCGAATAACGAGCAGGGACACGGCGGCTTTATCCTTGCGGGCTTCCGCAATATCGACGAGGTTATCCGCAAGGAACAGGAACAAAAGGACGCACTGGCGGAAGCGCTGGCGCAGGCGCAGTACGCGAACAAGGCAAAGACCACTTTCCTCAACAATATGTCCCACGATATCCGCACGCCTATGAACGCCATTATAGGCTTCACTTCTTTGGCGGTGAATCATATCGACAACAAGGAACAGATACGCGATTATCTGGGCAAGATTATGACCTCGGGCAATCACCTTTTAAGCCTTATAAACGACGTGCTGGATATGAGCCGAATCGAGAGCGGCAAGGTCAAAATCGAGGAAAAGGAAAACAGCCTTCCCGAAATTATGCACGATTTAAAAACCATCGTTCAGGCGGACGTGAAAGCAAAGCAGCTTAAATTCTTTATGGACACGCTTGACGTAACGAACGAAACCATTATCTGCGACAAGCTCCGCCTTAATCAGGTGCTTCTGAACATTCTGAGCAACGCAATGAAATACACCAAGCCCGGCGGCACGGTCGGCGTCCGCGTTATTCAGACGGCAGACGCGCCCGAGGGTTACGCTTCATACGAGTTCAAGGTCAAAGATACGGGCATTGGCATGAGCCCCGAATTTTTGCAGCACGTCTTCGAACCCTTCGAGCGCGAGCAGACTTCTACGGTCAGCGGCATTCAAGGAACGGGACTAGGACTTGCAATTACCAAAAATATCGTGGACCTGATGGGCGGCACTATCACGGTGGAAAGCGAGGTCGGCAAGGGTTCGGAGTTTACCGTCAAATTTAATTTCCGCACCGCCGACGTACCCGCCGCAGAGCAGCGGATTGAGCAGCTTGAAAATTTGAGAGTGCTCGTGGTGGACGACGACGTGAACAGCTGCGTCAGCGTAAGCAAAATGCTGTCCGATATGGGAATGCGCTCGGACTGGACGACGCTTGGAAGCGAGGCGGTTATCCGCACGGAACTTGCCCTTGAGCAAAAAGAGCCTTACGGCGCATATATAGTCGACTTACTGATGCCGGATATGAACGGAATTGAGCTTGTCCGCCGCATCCGCAAGGCGGCAGGCGATAAGGCTCCGGTCATTATGCTGACCGCCTACGACTGGTCGGATATCGAGAAGGAAGCAAAAGAAGCGGGCGTTACGGCGTTCTGCTCCAAGCCCCTCTTCCTCTCGGAGCTTAAAAGCATTCTGGCTGCGCCATATACCGAGCCGAACAGCGCAAAAGATAAAAACAAACCCGAACTGCGCTTTGACGGAAAGAAGCTTCTTCTGGTGGAAGATAACGAGCTGAATCAGGAAATCGCGCAGTCCATTTTAGAGGACGTCGGTTTCATAATAGACACGGCGGACGACGGAAGCGTTGCCGTGGAGAAAATGAAAGAGCAGCCCGCGGGCACTTACGATTTAATTCTTATGGACGTTCAGATGCCTATTATGAACGGCTACGAGGCAACGAAAGCCATCCGTGCGCTTGACGACCCCGCAAAGGCAGAAATTCCGATTGTGGCGATGACCGCCAACGCCTTCGACGAGGACAGAAAGGCGGCGCTGGATTCCGGCATGAACGGCTTTGCGGCTAAACCGATAGAAATCGCCGTATTAATGAAAACGCTGGCAGATATTCTAAAATAAACCCACTTACAAATAAATGAAAAACAAGCTCCCGAACCACACATCCGGGAGCTTTTTTATTCTGAATCTTATTATTGAACTGTATGATTTTTAAACACATTTTATGATATTTCTCTCTAGTACAAATTGTCATTTGCAAACAAGACCCGTCGGTTTTGGGCAGAAGATAAAATAAAATTAACCGGTACTCACAATATCATCATAAACATGTGCCAATGTATTTTCTCTGCTGTCATGCTTTAAATCACACTCCCAGACAACCAGCACTTTCCAGCCCGATTTTTCGAGAGTTTCTCTTACTGCAATATCACGCTCTTTGTTTTTTAATAACTTATCTTTCCAAAATTCCTTATTATTCTCGGGCCACACAAAGTATCTGCATCCTTCATGTAAATGCCAGAAACATCCGTTAACAAAGACCACCGTTTTGTATTTTTTTAATACAATATCCGGTTTCCCCGGCAAAGTTTTTACATTTCTTCGATATCTTACCCCACGGGAAAACAAATATTTTGCGACCAGCTCTTCCGGTTTCGTCTGTTTCCCTTTAATCATAGACATATTGTAACTTCTGGTTTGCGGGTCATGAACATCCATATTTATTTACCTTAATACTTTAAGTATTGCATCCGCTATTCTTCTTATAACCGGTACCGTAACACTGTTCCCACATTGTTTGTATGCATTATTCAGAGATATGCCATTAAATGTAAACTCTGACGGGAATCCCTGCAAAGCAAGGCATTCACGTGGAGTAAGTTTTCTTATACCGAAATCATCTTTTAAAACCGGTATTCTGTCCGGATACGTTCCCATATTTGCCATTAATGTTGGACATACAAAGTGCTTTTTAGCCGAAACGCCATAATCGTTAATTTTATAAAGCGCTTTGGAATCAATGACCGTTCTCACCAAATCTTCATACCAGAATGAAGATGCATTATAATAGTATATTTTATCATGACATACCGAACGGTCAATTACATCATTCAATTGCATTGTCAAAGGTATCTCATCTGGAAATCTGAAATTATCACTCATACTGCAATCCAGAAATCCAACAATATAAATGCGTTTCCTTTGCTGCGGGATATTGCCGTAAAATTGCGAATCAAGAACTTTATAGTTTACATAATACCCAAACTGAACAAGCGCATTATAAATAACAAGAAAAGTCTTACCCTTATCATGCTCAATAAGATTCTGGACATTCTCAAGAAAAACAACAGCCGGCCTTTTTTTATCAAGGATTCTCGCAATTTCAAAAAACAGATTACCGCGCGGGTCATCAAATCCGCGCTGTTTACCGACAATGGAAAAAGGCTGACAAGGGAATCCCGCGACCAGAATATCAAAATCCGGAATCGATTCAGCTTTTACTTTTCTTATATCTCCTTCAATCAAAGGGGTGTTGGAAAAATTTTGACGGTATGTAATCGCCGCATCTTTGTCAAATTCATTTGCCCAGACAATTTCACATCCGGCTTGCTGAAATCCAAGGTCAATACCACCAATACCGCTAAATAAGCTTGCTACTGTAATCATAATTTTATTATGTGCGCGAATCAAATTCTGCTTTATGTAAAGACAGATAACTCTTCCTTTTATCTGTTAAATAATATTCCTTAAGCTTTTTACCGGCAAATTTAAATTTACCATAACCGGTTATGGTCTTTACCGCATCTTTAATCAAAATTATACCATCATCATCAACTGTTATAAGAAACTGATCAAATAATGCATCTATATTCGAGCACAAAATCAAACCATTATTTGGATCAAAAGCAGATTCATAATCTTTTTCTCTAATACATAATGCATAGGGCTTAATATGAGACGCGATAAAAAATCTGCCAAGACTTGAGTAGTCACCTTTTGTTTCTGAAATAGCACACCGGGCATAACCTTTCTCATTGAACTGAATTTCATCCATTTTTATCAGAATTTCCCGCCATTTCTTCTGATACCAACGATACTTGGGCGGTTGATCCAATGCAATTAAATCATCAACACTTTTATGATACTCATTATAGTATTGTTTAAGAAGCAATGCAATTTTGCTTTCTGCCAACTCAAACTCTTCCGGCTGAACTTCATCATTTTCAATCGATTTTGCAATTTCAACGGAATAAAGCGTTTCCACGATTTTTTGTTTATCTTTTCTGCTGTAAGCACGCCAGATAGGAGCAGTAATCGGCCTTTCTTTGATTTCGTTAATTAATGAGTAATACTTCTCGTTTCTCTCAAAAAATAAATACAAAACATTCTCGTTTTTATCAATGATTATGTTAAGGACATCCCCTTTAAATACGAACGATCTTAAATATGAAAAAAGTTTATCTTTAACCGTTCCCAGTCCATGCGCAGCGATATGCAACGCATCTGCCTTTAACAATTGCGTATCATTATCCAAAAAGTTTCTCAAATTAAAAGTAGCCAAATGTTTCAGATCTTTTTGGTCATATTTGAATTTATCGTTAAAGTCACATATTTTATTTAAATCTTTTAAGTTAAAATCGTCACATGTATCCAAAGGCACATAAACAGTAAAACCGTCTTCTTTAACTATTTCTCTAGGTCTGTGCCCGTTTTCCCAATGATGGGGTATTCCGGTTTCCTCATAAAAATCTTCGGGTACAATAATATTTGATTGGGCTGCTATTGGTAAATAATCTAAACCCTTCAGTTCCTCAAAGCTTTGATAATATAGCATATAACATTTCAATGCATCATCGCCTTGAAACAGCTGCTTTTTGCTTCTGGTTAATTTTCCTTTTGTTATTATATCCGAATGAGATAAATATTTTCGAATTAAAATCAACTCATGGTCAAATTTGTTTTTTAATACATTAAACAAATCTTTGGAATTATACTCGATATAAAAAAATATATCTTCTTTATCTCTGGTCACCAGATAATTTTTCTTTGGCCCCGCCATAATAACCTCTTTTTAGTTTTTCACGCGTTTTCTTTCTTCTTCTTTTAAGTAAAATATTTTCCTGTGCTCTTTCATATACTCCATGCGTTTATCATTCAAAATTAACTCAAAGATATGTTGATTAAGCAACAATTTTTGTTTAAGCTGCCAGTTATTATCAATTAAAAATGAAAATATAAGCTGCTTGTTTTCGTCAACTGTTATCATATGCTTGTCAAACAAGGCATCGGCATTGGCGCATAACAATAATCCGTTGTTAACGTCATATGCCTCAACGGAATCACTGTCGGCAAAACGTTTTATATGAGAGGCAATAAACAGCATCGGCACACTTTCAAAATCAGCATTGAGCTGTGTGAACGGGCAGAACACTTCACCTTCGTGGGTGGTGTAGTTCATCATTTCTTTCGCCAGCAGCTCTTTCCACGCAGATTGCTGTGCTCTGGTTTTTTCTTCCTCAACCCCCAAACCGGCCTGAACTGTTATTCTTGCTTGCTCTTGCTGGTGCTTAACCTGTAAATAATGCTCCCAGCTTTTGTTTGCTTCTCCGACCAAAGTAAAAAACCGTGGATTCTTTTCCAGCATAATATAAACATTTTTGATTGCAGAGTGTTCTATCAAAACTATAAATGTATCATTGCAAAACATAGACAGCCTGAGTTTATGGAATTCAACATCTTCTGCAGTGCCAAGCCCATGAATAGCCTGAGTAATCTGAATAGGGGTAAACTTTGAGCCGCTGAGCGTAACAGTTTCGCCGGTACCCCATTTTACTGATTTGCCGGTTTTTCTTATAACCTTGTTCGTATATTCCATTGTAAAATACTTTACGGTATCGTTTACAAGGTATACGCCGGCATAATCATTCAACTGTAAATGTTTGTGCTGAGTTGTCTGTGGCCCGTCTCTGCGCTGGAGCCGCGGCATACCCAAGTCCCGGTAAAACCCATCTGACATTCCTATATTCGACTGCTTTGCGCTTTCGAAAGGCTTTTCGCTTGCTTCTTCAATTTCACGCATTTCTTTTACGCTAAGATAGTAAAGAAGATTTTTATCGAGGCCTTCCTGCCAGCCATTGCGTTTGCCACGATTTGTAAGATCCGAATGAGTCAGATTTTTATACCAGAGAGTAAACCTCGTCTGAGGATGTGACTGAATATATTCAAACATATCCGCGGAGCGACTTTCTGTGTAATTTAAAATCATCTCTCTGCTGTCAAGAAAAGTTATTGAACTGGACGGCATATTTTTACCTCATGTTTT
This sequence comes from Clostridia bacterium, assembly GCA_029071285.1. Classification (GTDB taxonomy): domain Bacteria; phylum Bacillota; class Clostridia; order Christensenellales; family Borkfalkiaceae; genus Coproplasma. The sequence goes on along the minus strand of JAIEAS010000187.1, from coordinate 2,711 downwards.
TATTCATATATTCCATAAGTTTCATTGCAACGGCATAAGAAACATCAACGGTTACAGCATTGCCAAATTGCTTGTACGCCTGACAATCAGAGACAACCTGCACCCAGTCACCAGGGAACCCCTGAAGCTTTCTGCACTCATTCGGTGTCAGCTTTCTGATATTTGTACGATTATTATCATCAAATAAAGCACGGCTTTCAAGGTCTGTAACATAGTTGTCCTGACTTGCACGATGCATCTTATGCATTGTAGCCGTAAGCGTCTTAGATATCGGCAAATCAATTGTAGGCTGAACAATATATCCTTTTGTTCCCTCACCAAGTATTGTTTTTTCTATTTTCGGCGTAAGAAAATATTTTTTATCCACTTCCTTATCAAGTAAATCTTGTGTGGTAAGTTGTAATGGGATGGTATCAGGGTATCCGAATGGAACATTATCAAATGCATCTCTTAAAAATCCTACAATATAAACCCTGTTTCTGCGTTGGGGGATACCATAATCCGCAGAATTCAATACCTTATAATAACAATCGTATCCTATACTATGGAGTTCATGAAGAATACGCCTGAAGGTTTCGCCGTTGTTATGATTTATAATATTTTTAACATTTTCAAGGACAAATACTTTAGTTCTGTGCATTTTAAGAATGTCTTTAATTTCAAAAAACAAGTCACCTCTGTCGGCATCATCAAATCCCTTTAACTTCCCAAGAGTACTGAATGGCTGACAAGGAAAGCCGCCTATAAGCACATCGTGTTCCGGTATATTTTCCTTTTCTTCACGGATATCACCCAAAACAATTTGTCGCCCAATGTTGGCTTTGTATGTTTCAACTGCAAATTTGTCAAAATCATTGGCCCATATTATATTAAATCCGGCATTTTCAAAACCAAGGTCAAATCCGCCTATACCGGCAAATAAGCTGACAACGCGGTATTTCTTATTTGCCGTTTTAATTCTTTCCATAATCCCACCCCTCAACTTTTGCTATTTCTTTAACTAAATTCATAAGCACATCGACTACAATAGAGTTACCGGCTTGTTTATAAGCTTGCGCTTTTGATACAACAATTTTATAGCTATCAGGAAATCCCATAAGGCGGTGAACCTCTCTTACTGTCAATGCCCTGACTCTGCCGTTTGTAGTCACATAATTATTAACACTTGAGCGATGGGAATTCCCCATAGTTGACAACAACGCCCGTGCTATCGGTAAATCAATTTTTGCATCGGCATGCATAAAATTTTTAGTGCCGGGAGACAAGCAATACGCCTTTAATTTTTCCGACAAATAATATCTTTCTTCCGGTTCGCCTTTTTCATCATTTATTTTTGTTAAAAGCCCATCTATACTCTGCAAACTTCCCACTGCGGTGTTTTCCTCAAGAAAATCCTGCATTGTGTATTTCAGTTCAATGGGCTCCGGAAAACTGAATTTTTCGCAATGGCTTGCATCTTTAAATCCAACTACAAAAATTCTTCTTCTGCCTTGAGGAATACCATAATTACGGGAATCCAGAATTTCAAACTTATAGCTGTAACCAAGCTCACTGAAAACCTGTTGCATAATCGCCCAGGTTTTGCCGTTGTCATGTCTTGTCAGCCCGTAAACATTTTCATAGATAAAAACTTGAGGCTGAATCTCTTTTACAAGTCTGACATAATCATAAAACAGCGTACCGCGTGTATCATTAAAACCACCCTTTGCACCTATAACTGAAAAACTTTGACACGGACTGCCGCCTACAAACAAATCAATTTTATTTGTAAAATCTTTTCCGTCAAGCATTTTTACATCGGCAAAAAACAAGTCATTCTGTATCTTATAGTTAGCCAGATAAGATTGTTTAACAAAATTTGTTTTAATGGAATTTTTCTTATAAAGAGAATCTACATAATCTCTTTTTTCTTCGGGGGACGATAAATCCCTGATTAAATCAAGTTCTTTGTCCGTATCCACAGAAATTTCCACATCCCCATTATCGCAAGCAAACTCAATTTCGTGTTCCATATCAAGTCTCAAAAGTGCTTGCTCTATAGCACCTATTCCGCTGAATGCCGTACCTAATTTTATCATTTGACTTTTCTCCGAAATTAATTAATTTTATTATAGCATAATCTGTGAAATTATATCAAGTAAATCCCTACGTCAAGTAAAAATCTCCCTGCGTTATTTGAATTTTTTTCCTGCGTATTCTATAGGTTCCAACATTCCGACACATTCAAATCTGACAACGGAGGGCTTATAGGTCAGCTTTACAGAAGTGTGTTGAACTAAAATCATCTTGCTATTTTTGGCATAAAATTGACTTACAGAATAAATATTTCAAAATCAAACGTTCAGTTTTACACAATCTTGAGCAAAAAACTGGTTAATTTTCGCTGTTTTTGTCTAAAAATGCAAAAAAAGTGGTCTGTAAGCCTTTCGTCTTACAGATCCTTGCTGTGGCGCTGGTGATTGAACTTGAACCGATACTGTTACCCCGTGGGATTTTAAGGCATATGCGTCAAAAATCACCATTATTTAAAACCACAAAAATAAGGGCATTTTCAGCCGAAAACCGCCTAAAAATGCCCCAAAATAAATAAAATCTGTTTGTTACAAAATCCCTAAAATCAGCAACTTCCCAAAACTTCCCAATTCTTTTCACAATAAATGATGATAGTAATCTTGTTATTTTTTATATTTTTTAAGAATTAAAAATATTTA
>JAIEAS010000186.1 GCA_029071285.1 Clostridia bacterium | reverse complement strand
ATAAAAAGATTTCTCGGCTGACGCTCGAAATGACAAATACCGTTTATTAATATTTGTCGCGTTTGCTGTAAGTCGTATGTAACAGCTCGTGCGCCTTGTGCGAGTTGGGCGAGCCGAAATATTCCTTGTACAGCGTTTCAACGGCGGGAGTGGTGTGCGAGGTGCGGACCTTTCTCGTCGAGTCGTAGTCGTACAGCGCGTTCGCACGCAGTGCTTTCAGGTCGACATTGTTGCGCACTTCGTCGTGGATATAGGGCTGACCGCCGCCGTTTATGCACCCGCCGGGGCAAGCCATAATTTCAACGAAGGTGTAATTCTTTTTGCCGCTCTTTATATCCTCGATAACCTTTCTCGCGTTGCCGAGACCGCTTGCAACCGCAACCTTTACCGTGGTTTTGCCTACGGTGTATTCCGCTTCCTTAACGCCCGCGGTTCCGCGCACTTCCTTAAATTCGAGGGGCGCGCCGTCGCCGCCCAGCTTATACGCCGCGGTTCTGAGCGCCGCTTCCATAACGCCGCCCGTTGCGCCGAATATCGCGCCCGCGCCGCTCGCCTCGCCGAAGGGCAGGTCGTACTCGCCGTCGGGCAGGTTCGCAAAGTCGATGCCCGCTTCGTTAATCATCTTCGCAAGCTCGCGCGTGGTCAAAGCCGCGTCGGTGTACTCGCCGAGTTCCTTGCGGGATATCTCGAACTTTTTCGCCGTGCAGGGGATTACCGATACGACGTAAAGATTTTCGGGTCTGATGCCGTGCTTTTCGCAGTAGTAAGTTTTGAGCACCGCAGAGAACATTTCCTGCGGCGATTTGCAGGTGGAGAGGTTGGGCAGAAGTTCGGGGTAGTAGTGCTCGGCGAACTTAATCCAGCCGGGGCAGCAGCTCGTGAACATAGGCACGGGCTTGTTGCTCTTCAGTCTGTCTAAAAGCTCGTTCGCCTCTTCCATAATGGTGAGGTCGGCGGTTATATCCATGTTGAAGCACTTCACGTTGCCGAGCTGCTTGATTGCCGTAATCATTTTGCCCTCGACGTTGGTGCCTACGGGCAAGCCGAAAGCTTCGCCCAGAGTCGCCCTTATGGAGGGAGCCGTGTAGAACACGACCTGCTTCTCGGGGTCGACGATTGCACCCCACACGTCTGCGACCGCGCTCTTTTCATACAGCGCTCCTACGGGGCAGGCGACTATGCACTGTCCGCAGTTTACGCAGGGAGTGAAGGCAAGCGAAACGTCGTACGGCGAGCCGATTTCCTTTGCGTAGCCGCGGTTTTTGGGACCGATAGCTCCGATAGTCTGGTTGTTGCACGCCGCAACGCAGCGGGTGCACATTACGCACTTCGAGTTGTCGCGCACGACCGAAGCCGACATATCGTCGATGGGTTTAATATCGTGGTCGGTGCCGAATCTGTCCTCTTCCGCGTTGTATTCGAGGGCGAGCTTCTGAAGCTCGCAGTTCATCGAGCGGGGACAGCTTAAGCACTTCTTTTTATGTGTGGAAAGAATGAGTTCTATCGTCGTTTTTCTCGATTTTCTGACCTGCGGCGTGTTCGTCTTAACTTCCATACCCTCGGAAACGGGGTGAACGCAAGCCGCAACCAGTCCGCGCGCGCCCGTAGCTTCTACGAGGCACATACGGCACGAGCCCACGCACTGCACGTCTTTGAGATAGCAAAGGGTGGGTATTCTTACGTTGGCGAGCTTTGCCGCCTGCAATATGGTCGAACCTTCGGGCACACTCACGGGTATGCCGTTAATAGTTAAATTTATCATATTTTGCACCTCACTTTTTCTCTATTGCGCCGAATCTGCAATGCGCTATACACTGTCCGCACTTGACGCACTTTGCAGTGTCGATTACGTGCGGGCTCTTTACGTCGCCCGAAATAGCGTTCGCGGGACAGTTGCGCTTGCAAAGGGTGCAGCCGCGGCACTTGTCGGGGTCGATATGGTAAGTGAGAAGAGATTTACAAACTCCCGAGGGACACTTCTTGGAATATATGTGCTTCATATACTCGTCGCCGAAGTGCTCCATTGCCGAGAGTACGGGGTTGGGCGCCGACTGACCGAGCGCGCAGAGTGAAGAGGACTTCATATGCCTTGCGAGGTCGTTTATTTTGTCGAGGTCCTCGGGCTCGCCCTTGCCCTCGGTAATCTTAGTTAAAATGTCTAAAAGACGCTTCGTGCCTATACGGCAGGGAGCGCATTTTCCGCAGCTTTCGTCGGCAGTGAATTCGAGGTAGAACTTGGCGATGTCCACCATACAGGTGTCCTCGTCCATAACGATAAGTCCGCCCGAGCCCATCATCGAGCCGATTGCCGTAAGGTTATCGAAGTCCATTGCTATATTGATATGGGTTGCGGGGATACAGCCGCCCGAGGGACCGCCTGTCTGCGCCGCCTTGAAACGCTTTCCGTTGGGAATACCGCCGCCTATATCGTATACGATAGTTTTAAGGGGCGTGCCCATAGGAACTTCCACAAGTCCGACGTTTTTGATTTTTCCGCCGACCGCGAAGACCTTGGTGCCCTTGGATTTTTCGGTACCGATAGAGGAGAACCAATCGCTGCCCTTTAAAATTATCGGCGCGATATTCGCCCAGGTTTCCACGTTGTTGATAACGGTGGGTTTGTGGAATATACCGCTGTTCGCGGGGAAGGGGGGCTTGGGACGGGGTTCGCCGCGCTTGCCTTCAACGCTTGCAATCAGCGCCGTTTCCTCGCCGCAGACGAACGCGCCCGCGCCGAGGCGGATATGTATGTCGAAGCTGAAATTGCTTCCTAAAATGTTTTTGCCTAAAAGCCCGTATTCGCGCGCTTGCTTGATTGCTATGTTAAGTCTGTCAACCGCGATGGGATACTCCGCGCGCACGTAAATATAACCCTCGTCCGCGCCTATTGCGTAGCCCGCGATTGCCATAGCTTCCAGAACGGTGTGAGGGTCGCCCTCCAGAACCGAGCGGTCCATAAACGCGCCGGGGTCGCCCTCGTCCGCGTTGCAGCAGACGTATTTTTTATCGCCCTTTGCGTCGCGGGTGAATTTCCACTTCAAGCCGGTGGGGAAGCCCGCGCCGCCTCTGCCGCGCAAGCCCGATTTCTGAATTTCTTCGATAACGCCGTCGGGGGTCATTTCGGACAGAACCTTCGCGAGAGCCGAATAGTCGCCTGCGCCGATAGCCTCGTCAATGCTTTCCGCCGCGATAACGCCGCAGTTGCGGAGCGCGATTCGCATCTGGTGCTTGTAGAAGGGAATCTCCGAGAAGGGGATTATGCTTCCGTCGCTGTGAACCGTTTCGGCATACAGCAGCTCGTTCACGGGCTTGCCGCCTGCAACGAGGTGATTTTCCGCAACCGTCTTTGCGTGTTCGGGAGTCATCTGCGAGTAGAACGCGCCCTCGGGGTAAACTATCATTATGGGACCCAGCGCGCACAGACCGAAGCAGCCCGTTTTGACGATTAAAACGTCGTTGATATTAAGTTCTTTGAAAGACTGTTCAAGCTGCTCGATAACCTTCAGCGAGCGGGAGGAGGTACAGCCCGTACCGCCGCAGACGAGAACCTGTTTTCTGTACGCGGTGTTTGTTGCAAGCTTTTCAGCCTGTTCGCGCACTATCTTTCTTACGTTGATTAAATCCGCTTTTTCGGCGGCAAGTTTTTTAAGTTGTTCGCAAGTCATTTTTTCACCGCCTTAATCCTTTATATATTTATCGAGAATGCCCGCAACGTCGTGCTCGGTCAATTTTCCGTAAACTTCGCCGTCGATAATAACTACGGGCGCAAGTCCGCACGCTCCCACGCAGCGGCAGTTTTCGATTGAAAACTTTTTGTCGGGGGTACATTCGCCGCAGCGAATACCCAGTTCTCTTTCGATAGCCGATAAAATTTTGTCGCTTCCCTTTACGTAGCACGCCGTGCCGAGGCACACGCTTATGCTGTGCTTGCCCTTGGGGTTCAGGGAAAACTGCGAGTAAAAGGTCGCAACGCCGTAAACTTCCGCAAGCGGAACGTTCAGCTCCTCGGCAATCACGGTCTGCACTTCTGCGGGAAGGTATCCGTAGATATCCTGCGCCTCGTGCAGAATGGGCATCAGCGCGCCCGCTTCGCCGCGGTGTTCCGCAATGCACGCAATCAGTTTTTGCATCTGCTCGGGCGTGCCTTCAAAAACGTTTTGTGACATCATACACTCCTGAAAAATTAATTGATATTTTAATACTGATTGATTATAACACAGCTTTACGACAACATCAAAATATATATGCGGAATTTTGCCAAAAGA
>JAIEAS010000185.1 GCA_029071285.1 Clostridia bacterium | reverse complement strand
GAGAAGTGATTTGCCCCTTTTGTCATTTCGACCAAGCGAAGCGCGTGGAGAAATCTTTTTACGCATTGCGGAGCAATTTCTTGCGTAAAAATTCGCACCGCATTATAAAAAGGCGGTAATTTTGCGGTATAAGTTGCTGCGCAATACCGCAAAAGATTTCTCGATTACGCTGCGCTCCACTCGAAATGACAGGGATCGGCGGGTGGAAAACACCGGACAACCACAATATATTGTGGTGGGAGAGATTGGCAACCACAAGTTTTAAAAATTTTAAAAAAAACCTTGAAAATTTTGACGGATTATGTTAAAATACGCATACCACATTATTTACAATTTAATATTGCCCGTTTTTTATGCAATTTTTTGCCCTAAAAACACATAGCATTTAATAAAAATCCCCTTTGCTCCTGGGTAGCAAAGTCGATATCGGCTTTGTATATCTTTTGCAACTTGCTATTCAGTCAAAGGCTTTGATATTAAAATGCTTTGCTTGTGTGTAAGGGCAGAAATTGTAAATGGTGTGGTAACCTTAAAAGATATACTACATAGCAGAGTGTGTCTTTTAGGGGACACACTTTTTTTGTTGCCTTGTTTTAGCCCTCCTCGGGGAGGGTGGACGCGAACGAAGTGAGCGGACGGGTGAGGTTAACCTCATCAGTCACTGCGCTCCGCTCCGTGACAGCTTCCCCAAGGAAGCCTAAATTGAGGATATAGGAGAGCTATATGAAGAAAAATAGAAAAGGATTTAAGGCGATAGGGGTTGCTATAGGCGCGGCGATAATGTCTGCGGCTATGGCGTTTTCCGCGTGCGTCGTTCCGCTGAACGACTCGGGCGAAAAAACTGCAAATAAATCGCTTGCGGGCGCGGTCATGGCGGCTGCGGCTACAAGCACGCAGGCTTCTAATTCACTGCGCTTTGTAGTAAGCAACGCGGCTGACTTCGAGACCACGTGGAATACCGCGGTAAATACAAGTAAAACCAAAAACAAACAGGTTTACTTTGTTCTGGACGCGGACTGGGAAGCTCCCACAACCGGCAACCACGCTTTCGGCGCGGACAGCGACGGATTTTCATATGGAAGAATTACCGTACCTTCGGGTGCGGATATCGTGCTTGACTTAAATGGTCACAGCATTAACCGCAAACTTACTTCCGAGCTTACTTACGGCAGTAATATATACGTTGCCGGCGGTAAGTTAACGCTTGAAGACGGCGCGGGCGGCGGTACAATTACGGGCGGTCATACGAGCAGCACCTCTAACGTAGTAGATGATTACGATTGCGGCGGCGGTATATGTGTAGCTGACGGCGGTATGTTTACGATGAACGGCGGTACTATTACCCAAAACTATTCGTCAAGCGGCGGCGGTATCAATACAATAAACGGTACGGTTATTATTAACGGCGGTACAATTTCAAACAATCACGCGATATGTGCCGCAGGCGCAATTGCTATAAGCGGCGGTTTAAACCACGAAATTAACGGCGGCGTTATTTCAGATAACGAGGTCTATGGCAATCCTGCTACAAATTCCAGCGTAGTAGGCGGCGGAGCGATAGAGGTTTACTCGGGTCAGGGCTACGTTTCAGCATTAACCGTTAACGGCGGTAAATTTACAGGCAATACTTCACCCGTAGACGGCGGTGCGATACTTTTATCCAACGGAGACGGTACCGCTGCTACTGCTTCTAAGTTAATATTCAATGACGGCGAAATTGTTGATAACCACGCTGCCCGCTCGGAAGGTGCAATTTCTATGGGCTCCCCGACACACATTGAGCTGAACGGCGGACTTATTACCGAAAATACGCAAGGTGCCGGCGCGACGATACAGCCTGATATGATCAGCGGAAGTACCGTAAAAGTAGGCGGACCCGTAAAAATTTACAATAACTATGACAACAGCAATGGCGGTGCGCAGGCAAACCTATGTATAGATAAAGCACAGGGTTTGAAAATAACCGGTAATCTTACAACTGAAAAAGGTTCGGCGTATATAGGTATTACCACAGGAGTTTCCAACAACGGCAAAATTACTACGGATGCTACCGGTAAAACAAACGGCTATACCTATACAAGCTATACTGCGGCTTTTGTATTCAGTGATGACCCGTCAAAACGAATAGCGCAGGGCGGAGCCGAGTGGCAAGTACTTACTACAGGTTCCAAAACGGCGATGCTCGACGCGGCATGGGAGTATCAGATTGATGGCGGCAGCTGGCAAGAGGCTGTCGGCAGCGACTTAAGTTTGACTTACGGTCAAGAGGTTACCGCTGTCCGTATAAAAGCGAACGTTGACGGTGCAACTCTATTCGACTGGCAGGCAGGCGGCACGACCACTTCAACTGCCTTTACGGCGTTCAACAACAGCACTACTGCGTTTACAAGCGTAAGCAACGCCGGTTATTATTCGTTTTTACCTAACCTTAGTACTGTTCCCAGCTCTTACAAGCCTACCGTCGCAAGCAGTGTGACGTGCGCGGTTGGTTTGCCTACGTTTACGGTAACTATTCAGCAAAAGGATATTAAGATAAACATTAAAGCTAAGAGCCACGAGTACGGCGACAAGCTTGCAACTTTAGAAGCGGAAGTAGACCCTTCAACCCCGCTTGCAACCGCAGACGCTTCGACGGCGGTAAGCTCGTTTGTAGAACTTAAAACCGAAGCTACAAGCAGTTCGGATTTAGGTACTTACTCAATAAAGGGTGCGCTTAAATCAACGGCTCCCGCAAGCATTAAAAACAATTATAAAATCAGCTATAAAACTGCAACTTATACTGTAGAACAAGCTACCATAACGGTTAAACTTAAAGGAAGCAACACCTATAACGGTAAGGCGCAAAATCCGACGTTCAACGACTTGGAAATTGCTTATCCCAACGGAAACTCGTTTGCGGGTACAAAGCTGAGTTCCGACGACGTAACGATTACGCCCCCGACAGGCGGCTGCGTGAACGCGAAGAAGTACGGCAAGAACGATATTTCGATTTCGCTCAAAACAACGGAAAAAGCAAGCAGATTTAAGCTGGCGGCAACCGACCCCGTTTCGGGCGAGTATGAAATCAAAAAGGTAAAGCTCACCTGTAAGGCGGACGATTTCTCAATCGGCGTAGGCGACGCAAAACCTACGTACACCGCAACTTACACGGGATTTGTAAACGGCGAGGACAAGAGCGTATTCAACACCCAGCCGACCTTTACCTGCGCCTACGACCCGACCGACGCAACCAACAGTAAAGTAGGCGACTATACTATAACCGTGGCAGGCGCGGAAGCGGATAACTATGAAATAGATCATAAGCCGGGTAAAGTAACGGTCAGCGCGGGCGGCGCGGCTAAGCCCACTATTGCGATAGCTTCGGGTATGACCGACGTTTACGACGGCACGCAAAAGACCTTTAATATAGGCAACTACAATGCGAACGCTATTAAATCGGTTACTCTGTCGGACACGACAGGCAACTTTGTATGGAACTCGGCAACGCCTACCGTGATAACGGCAACCAAGGCGGGCAAGTGCAAGGTTACTTTCACGCTGGATACCACAAAGTACACCTGGACGGGCGGCTCGAAAGACCCCGAAGAGATTGAAATAGAAGTTAAGCCTATGCCCCTCGTGTTCTCGCTTACGGGCACGGGCGACACGAACTGGAAGTGGGACTACGGCGCAACGGGTACGCTGGATTACAGCTTAACTACGACCACGTATTCGGGCGATACGCTTGCTTTGGAATACCGTTACTACCTCACTTCGGAAGGCAGCGGTAAAGCCAAAAAAGCGGACAGCGCAACAAGCCTTGACGTTTCAAAACTGGCTTCGGGCAGCTATACCGCGGAAGTAATTCTTCTTCCCAGCAGCGACCCCAACTACAGCGCGGACAACGCAAACTATACGATAGATTCGAACTCCAAAAACACGCAGGCGTTCGTAATAGACGCGGGCAATGCGGACACTTCGAAAATCGTTTGGCAGTACAGCCTCAACGGCGATCCCGAAACGGCTCTGTTCAATACTGACGGCACGCAGGTTAAGCTTACCTACGGACTTAAAACGGACAAGAGCGAAAACGAGATTGAAATTCCTTTCCCCGCAGATTTGGGCGTAAGCTATCTCACCCGCAACACGACTCACGCAACCCTTCCGCAGGGTATGCAAATCGTCAAGATAGAGGACGACAGCAGTGAAACGGTAATTACCGGCAAAATTACCAAACCGGGCAATTACAAGATTACGATTGCGCTCGTTTCTGACGACGACCACTTGTTTGACAACGGCACCAAGTACGCCGAAGTTTCAAAAGAGTTCAAAGTTGACAAAGCGGAAGTAAGTCTTACTAACCTTAAACTGGAATACGGCTGGATTAACGACGATACGGCGGAAGTAGACTGGAAAGACTACGACCCGAGCAACCTGCCCGTATATCAGGAAAAATTCGTTTACATACGCGTAAAGGGCGGCACTACTAACTATCCCGATGGTATCACCAACGCGGAAATCGTGAACGAAAACACCGACTATATCGGCGACAGAGATTTGCCCGGCACGGTTAAGGCAAACGTGAAGTTTACGCTTGACCCCTGCTACGTTTACAACGACGGCACTAATATTTTTGACACGACTTTTACCTATCAGGTAAGCATCGAGCTTTCGAAGCAGAAGATACCCGTAAGCTGGGTTCTGGATACCGTAAAGGACGCTTCGGGCAACGAGGTTCCGGACGCCAACGGTCTGCCTTATCAGATTTACGTACTTGATTTTTCGGCTAATCCCGATCTGGCGCAGTACGTCAAGTACGAGTATTACTATGCGGACACCACGGGGCTTAAACCCGTTGCGGACACTCTGGTTCCTTCGACGGCAAGCGGCACAACGGATAACGCACAGCTCGACCACTTAATCGACGTTGACGGCGCGGGCAAAATGAGCGGCACTTCGACGAAGAGCGTTGACATTATTATAAGACCTGTTATCGACACTTCGGTTACGGGCTATGATAACTACGTACTCGATTTGCCTGGCGGCGCGGTTGACGGCGCGGACCAGTACACGAAGCTCGGTCAGAAGAAGAGCGCGGTTACCGTTACGCAGGTTAAAAACGAACTCGTTTACGGCACCAAGGTTGACAGCCTTGACAGCCTGTACACCCTTACGAAAGGTACGGCGGTATATAACACTAATTTCTATACCGCAGTTATCTACAAGGGCACCGACGTTGCAAACGCGAAAGCTGTCAGCGACTTCGATTTCGCAGCGGCGGACGTGGGAACGTACACCATTAAGTTCGAACTTAAACCGAGCGTAGCGAACAGCGACGCGCTTTCAAAATCGAGCCTGACCCTTGAAATTACACAACAGGAGATAGAAGTTCCGCAGATTACGGGCAATATCGTATTCAACAGCGAAACTCTTAAGCTCGAAGACTTCCTCGACGCGAAGTATAAGCAGTACCTCGACGCGGGCATAATCAGCGCGGTAAGCGGCAGAGCCACCGCGAGGGACGTAGGCAATTACGTTGCGGTTATCGAGATTATCAGCCCCAACTACAAGTGGAAGCTTCCCGCGGACGATAAGGCGACAAGCAAAATGCTTGTAAAACTCAGCCTTGCAGACGAGCAGGTTTCTTCGGATATCTCGCTCGACAGCGCGGCAAAGCAGGCTGAATACAGCTGGAAGATTGCGCCCTATAAGCTCGGCACCGATATAATCGATCTGAGCGGCAAGGACGGCGCGAAGATTAACATTAACAAACTTCCCGAATGGGCAAGAACTATGCTCAACGAAAGCAGCCTGATTGCGGGTATCGCTTACTACGCGGACCAGGCGGGCACGACCCCTCTTGCGGACGAGGAAATCGTTTTAAAGGGCGGCAGAGAGTACTTCGTCGGCGCGGTTCTCGGCGGCGACGAGGCAGGCAACTTCACTTTCGCAAACGACGGCACGGTGAAGAACGTGAGCCCTGCGGTAACCTACAAGGTTCCCCAGAGCGGCGCGGCGGCGCTTATGAACAACGTCAAGGACTTCGTAACCAAGACGTGGCTGGGACTTCCTATCTGGGCGTGGATGCTTATCGCGCTTGCGCTTATCATTCTTCTGATTATCATAATCGTAGTTGCGAAGAAGCGCAGAAAGAGCAAGGAAGAACGCGAGGAAATCAAAGCCCGCAAGCAGGAAGAAAAGGAACGCCGCGAGGAAGAGCGCAGAATGCAGCAGGAGCGTATTCAGGCTGAGCGCGAACTCGCTATGGCGAAGCAGCAGGCGGAGCTTGAAAAGATACGCGCACAGGCTCAGGCAGGTATGGGCGCGGGTATGGCAACTATGGCTATGCAGCAGGCAATGCCTACGCAACCTCAGCAACAGCAGATGCAGCAGCCTATGCAGGCGCAAATGCAGCAGCAGCCTCAGCAGCAGCCGGTTGATAATTCGGCTATGCAAAGACTTGAAGCCGAGCTTGCGGAAATGAGAATGAGGCTTGCGGCGGCTCAGACGCAGCAGCCGATGAATTATCCGACAAGTATGCAGCCCGCTCAGTCAGGCGGCGATCTGGCGGAAATTAAGATGCAGCTCGCGGTAATGCGCGCAGAGCAGCAGGCGAACAAAGAGCTTTCGGCAATGAAGACCGAGCTTGAAATGGCAAGACTTGCTTCTCACGGCTTTGCTCCTTACAACGGACAGACGGGACAGCAGGGCAACGGTATGAACGCTGAGCTTCTGGGCGACGCGCTGATTGCGGCGTTTGCAAAGCTTATGGCGCAGAAGGGTATTAACGTCGAGCAGCAGCCGCAGATTGCAGGCACCGTCGAGGAAAGCTCGTCGCAGACCGTGCTGGCGCAGTATCCGTCGGACGCGGTTATCACGACTACCACGACCGTGGACACGACCAAGAAGAACGAAACTTCGGCTTCGATGCGCCGTGAACGCGACGACGCGCGCGACTCGTTCGCCGACGTTGACGGTTTCTACGACAGTATAGACTAAAAAGCCTTAGGCTTTGCGGCGTATCTTAATAACCGATAAGTATGATTGACTTATCACATATCAAACGTTAATGGTAAGCAGCCGCCCGCGCAGAATTTGCGCGGGCGGCTTTATTTACGTTTGATTAGAAAACAAGGCGGAATGTTCGTTGATTTGTCAACAAATTTTGTTGACAAAAAGCATATAATAAGTTATTATTTATCCCGTTGATAAATCAACTTTAAGGTGAAATATGGAAAAAATATTCGAGACTTTTACAATCACTATTTTAAAAATCAACAAGCTCGTGCAGAAAATCAAGCACCGCGAAATGCGCGAGTACGGACTGCAGTGCATACACGTTATGTGTATTTACTACCTGCAGGAAAACAAAAAGGGGCTGACCGCAAGCGAGCTTATGCGACTTACCTTCGAGGATAAGGCGGCAATTTCGCGTGCGCTGAAGGTGCTTAAGGAAAAAGGCTTTATAGACTACGACCCCAAAACTTACAACGCGCCCATAACTCTTACCGCGGAAGGACTGAAGGTTGCGGAAGGCATCGACGAAAAGGCCGAGCGCGCGGTGAAGGGCGGCAGTGCGGATATGTCAGACGAGCAGCGGGATTTCTTTTACACGCAGCTTCAGACCATTGCGCAGAACTTAAAAAATTATTACGAGGAAATGGAAAAGAATGATTAAACTTGTAGTCGATTCGGCTGCGGATTTAACGCAGGACGAAGCGGAAAAGCTGGGCGTCGTTTGCATACCCGTACAGGTGCGCATAGGAGACGAAGAGTTTCTGGACGGCGTAAATCTGCAGCACAAGGAGTTTTACGAAAAGCTTATAGAGAGCGCGGAACTGCCCAAGACAAGCCAGATTAACGAATTCCGCTGGGAAGAAGTATTTTCCGAAATTACCGCGGACGGCAGCGAGGTTGTTGCAATCACCCTTTCGTCAAAGCTTTCGGGCACCTACGGCTGCGCGGTGAGGGCGGCGAAAAAATTCGGCGGCAAGGTCCGCGTTATCGACAGTATGAACGCCTGCGCGGGCGAGCGCGTTTTGTGCGATTACGCTTTGAGGCTTATAAACAAGGGCTTAGCCGCTGCGGAAATTGAGGCGGAGCTGAACTCGGCGAAGAACAAAATTCAGCTTCTGGCGGTTCTGGACACCCTTAAATATTTAAAGAAGGGCGGGCGCATTTCTGCTGCGGCGGCGGTTGCGGGCGAGCTGCTTTCAATCAAACCCGTGGTTTCAGTCGTCAAGGGCGAGGTGAAGTGCATAGGCAAGGCGATGGGCTCGAAGAAGGGCAACAACCTTTTAATGCAGCTCACCGAAAAGTGCGGGGGAATCGACTTCGATATGCCCTACGTGGTTGGCTATTCGGGGCTTAGCGACGACTATTTAAAGAAATATCTCAAAGACAGCGAGCCGCTCTGGAAGGGACATACCGAAAATATCCCCGTCTGCTCGGTCGGCTGTACGATAGGTACGCACGTCGGTCCCAACGGCGTGGTGGTTGCGTTCTTTGCGAAAAACGGCGCAAACAAATAACTTTTCAAGGAGTAAAAAATGGCAAAATTAAAGGAGCTTTGGAAAAAGCTTTGGTTCAGGGCGGTAAGCATTACCCTTGCGGTGATTATAGTTATCGCGGCGGTTCTGGGCATTACCGTGGGCTGTCTTTGGGGCGACGTGATTTCAAGCGTTTCGAGCATTACCCACTTACAAGCGCGGAACGACGAGAGGAAGGAAGGCTCGGTTTACAGTATGAAGGTCAAGGGCGGTTTCTACCTCGACAAATTCGTGAAGCGCGGCGGCGCGTCGAGCGATAAAGAGCTTATCGGCTTTATCACGAGCAACATTACCAAGGGACTTATGAAAGTGGATATAGGCGAGTCGGACGTGAACTGCTCGGCGTTTACGGCAACCACGCCCGACAACGATATTCTGTTCGCGCGCAACTACGACTTCGATAAGACCAACGTCTGCATTACTATCTGCAACAGCCCCGGCAAGGGAAGATACAAGTCCTTTTCTACCGTGGATATGAACTACATAGGTATCGACACCGAGAGCGACCTGTCTGGTCTTATGAACAAAATTACCTGCTTTGCCGCGCCCTACGCGCCCCTCGACGGCATGAATGAAAAGGGGCTCAGCTGCGCGATATTTATGTCCTATCAGGGCGACGACGACAAGGGTACGGTGGCAACCGACCAGAAGGACGAAAGCAAGCCCAACTTCACTTCGACGACTATGCAGAGAATGATTTTAGACTACTGCGCGGACGTTGACGAGGCGGTGGAGCTTATTAAAAAGTATAACCTGCACGACTCGGCGAAGTCGTCCTTCCACTATATGATAGCGGACGCGAGCGGCAAGAGCGCGATTTTGGAATGGATTCCCGCAGAAAACGCGACCGACAAAACGGATAACGACGGCGCGAAGCGCGTTTTAAGCGTAACCTACAACACCGACGGTATGTACGCGGGGCTTCGCGGCGAGGACGATTTCAAATATCAGTGGATTACAAACTTCATAGTTAAAGACCACAACAGCTATTACGAGAGCGATGAAAAGAAGTTCGGGTACGACAGATATAATCTTATTCACGACCGTCTTGACGAGGTTAACGGCGTAATTGCAGACGAAAGCGCGGCTATGGATATTCTGAAACAAGTATCGAGAAGACAGGCGGGCGGAGTAACCGTTCACAGCGTCGTATTCAACCTTACGGATAAGACCGTGCGCTGGGTTGCAAACGAAAATTACGACAAGGCGGGCGCAACCTATACCTACTCGTTCAAAACGGGAAAACTCAAGGTTGCTTAAAGGACGTTTATGAAAAAAATTATTTTGTCTTTAAATGCGGCAATCCTTGCGGCGGTGGTTGCGCTGGATATTTTGCTGATACTCGAACCCAGCCTTTTACTGAAGAGTCTGACGAGCGCGTGCTTCGTTCTGGCGGGCATAATCAATACCGCTTACGCTTTAAAGGCGGGCGCGGATAAGAAGTTTGTCTGCCTTATGCTCACGGGGCTCGTTTTTGCAATGGCGGGGGATATCGTCAACTTCAACACCGCCGATTTGTACTTTATAACGGGCACCGCGCTGTTTGCTTTGGCGCACGTCTTTTACGCGGCGGCGTACTTCTGCCTGAATAAATTTCACTGGACGGACCTGCTTGCCGCGGCGTGCATATTCGTGCCGAGCGCGCTTGTCATAACCCTCGCGCCCATATTCGACTTCGGCGGAGTTTTAATGGAAGTGGTCTGCGTGGTTTACGCACTGCTTCTGTCGCTTATGGTCGGCAAAGCCCTCTCAAACCTTAAAACGAAAACCGCGCTCAGCGTTCTGATTGCGGTCGGAAGTATTTTCTTCTATATTTCGGACTTGTCGCTGCTTCTGAATATGTTCGGCAAAATTAATACCGTGCCGAGAATTCTGTGCCTTGCGACTTACTACCCCGCGCAGGTTGCCCTCGCGTTTGCAATTTACGAGAGTTCGGTCAAAGGCGTAAACTCGTTCAAGGCGCTGTGGTGCAGACTGTTTCAGACCGTTCTGAAAATCGCTCTGCCCGTTCTGCCGTATAAGGACCCGAAAATTATTTCAAAGATTGAGGATATTCCCGAAGTTCTTAAAACTAACGGAAAGAAAAAGCCCCTTATCGTTACCGATAAAACCATTTACGGCTTGGGGCTTTGCGCGGGGCTCGAACAAAGCCTTAAAGAAAAAAATTTCGATTTCAGCATTTTTGCGGACGTCGTTGCAAATCCCACGACGGATAACGTTTCGGACGCGGTTAAGGTCTACAAAGAGGGCGGCTGCGACTGCCTTATCGCATTCGGCGGCGGCTCGCCTATGGATTGCGCAAAGGGCGCGGGGGCGGTTCTTGCGACTAAAAAACCGCTCGGTAAGCTGCGCGGGATTCTGAAGGTAATGAAAAAAATTCCGCTTCTTATTGCAATTCCCACAACCGCGGGCACGGGAAGTGAAACCACGCTTGCCTGCGTTATCGTGGACGGACAGACGCGGTACAAGTACGCGATTAACGATTTTCCGCTTATCCCCAAGTATGCTGTGTTGGACGAGGAAGTTACAATGACGCTGCCGCCCAAAGTGGTATCCACGACGGGTATGGACGCGCTGACACACGCGGTGGAAGCGTTTATCGGCAAGAGCGGAAACAAATCGACGCGGACGGACGCGCTCGAAGCGTGCAAGCTGATATTCGAAAACCTTGAAATATCTTACACCGAAAAAACCCGCGTGGCAAGGAAGAATATGCTTATCGCCTCGCACAAAGCGGGCAGGGCTTTTTCAAAGGCGTACGTCGGCTACGTTCACGCGGTCGCGCATTCGCTGGGCGGCAAGTACGACACGCCCCACGGCTTGGCGAACGCAGTGCTTCTTCCGATAGTGTTGAGGGAATACGGCGCAAGCGTTCATAAAAAGCTTAAACAAATTGCCGTGTACTGCGGTTTGGCAACAGAACAGACGGCGGCAAGCGAGGCGGCGGAAACCGTTATCACAAAGATTGAAGAGATGAACGAGAAATTCGGCATTCCCGAAAAGTTCGATTTCATTAAGTGGTACGATATCGAAGAGCTTGCGGAACACGCCGAAAAAGAGGCAAATCCACTGTACCCCGTGCCCGTGCTGTGGGATAAGGAAAAGATAAAAGAAATTTATTTTAAGGCAAGCGTAATAAAAGAGGAGAAGGAAATTATGGCTGACGGAATTTCGGAAATAGTTGAAAAGCAAAAGCAGTTTTTCAAGAGCGGAGCAACGCTGAGCGTTAAGTTCAGACTGCAGTATCTGAACAAGCTTTACAAGGCAATCAAGGATAACCTCGATATAATTCACGCGGGGCTCAAAGCCGACCTGGGCAAGAGCGCAAGCGAGAGTTATATGTGTGAAACGGGACTGGCTTTGAGCGAGCTTTCGCATATGATAAAGCACGTCAAAAAATACGCCTCGCCTCAAAGGGTTAAAACGCCGCTGGCGCAGTTTGCTTCAAAGAGCTACCGCCTGCCTTCGCCCTACGGCACGGTTCTCGTTATGAACCCGTGGAACTATCCCTTCTTGCTTTCGATTGACCCCGTAATCGCGGCGGTCGCGGCGGGCAACACGGTGGTTCTGAAAACGAGCGCGTATTCGCCCAACACGAACGAGGCGATTAAAAAGGTTTTATCGAGCGTGTTCCCCGAGGAGTACGTCAGCGTAATCTTCGGCGGCTCGCAGGTGAACGCCGTTCTGTTCGACACCAAGTTCGACTATATTTTCTTCACGGGTAGCAAGACGGTAGGCAAAATCGTCTATGAAAAGGCGGCGGCAAACCTCACGCCCGTTACCTTGGAGCTGGGCGGGAAGAGCCCCTGCATAGTGGACGAAACGGCGAATATCCCGCTCGCGGCGAAGCGCATAGTCTTCGGCAAATTTTTAAATTTAGGTCAGACCTGCGTTGCGCCCGACTATATAATGTGCCACGAAAAAATTCACGATAAGCTCGTTGCGGAAATAAAGGCTCAGATTGAAAAGCAGTTCGGCGCAGACCCCTTAAAAAATCCCGCATACGGCAAAATTATCAACGAAAAGCACTTTAAAAGGCTTTTGGGCTTAATAGATAAAGACAAGGTTGCGTGCGGAGGAAATTACAGCGAAGAGGAGCTGAAAATCGCGCCCACGGTAATAGACAATGCAACCTTTGACGACGCGGTTATGCAGGAGGAAATCTTCGGACCGATTCTTCCCGTTATAACCTATAAGAATATCGACGAGGTTATCAATCGCGTTGAAAGCTGCGACGCGCCCCTTGCCGCCTATCTGTTTTCAACGAATAAAAAGCAGATTAAAAAGCTTACCACGGAGTTAGGCTTCGGAGGCGGCTGCGTGAACGACGTGATTATTCACCTCGCAACTTCGAATATGCCCTTCGGCGGGTTCAAGGACAGCGGAATGGGTTCGTACCACGGCAAATACGGGTTTGACACCTTTACGCACTATAAGAGTATAGTCGATAAAAAGAACTGGATTGATTTGCCTATGCGTTATCAGCCGTACAAAAAGAGTAACGATAAATTAGTAAGATTTTTCTTACACTAAACTAATAAGCCCCGCAGCCGCTTCACGGCTGCGGGGCTTGCAATTATATTACGGTTGTGATAAAATAAAATTAACAAATTAAGGGGCAAGCGCAGGCTTAATTATGTGAGGGAAAAATTATGAAATTTAAAATATTTTTAATATCGGTGCTGCTTGGTATTTCCGTTTTGTTTGCGGCGGGTTGCGCGGCTAAACCTGATAACGGCGGCAACGGCGGTGATGACGGAAGCGGCGCGGGCGAAATTACGACCGAATACGACGATAAAAAAGTTGTGAAAATAGAAACCAAAATCGACGGCGGGTATACGTTTGACGGCGCGTCATATAACCGTACTTTTGATTTTGAAAATAATACCGTAACGGACGAGGTCGCAGTATCCGATAAAGATGCATTAATTAAAATTCTGCTTGATAGGTACGAGCGCGGATTTCTCAATGACGAATACGAAAGTGCTGACGAGTACGAGGAGTATTTGCAGACCCATTACAACAACCCCAAGCAGGTCAGTACTATTTTTCAAAACCCAGGCAATATGCTGTTGAAATACTTAAAGGCAAAGGGAATTTTTACATGGAAAGACGAGTATGTCGGCAATATGGCGGTTACCGATTTGAGTTGGTATAACGTAATAATTACTTTTGACGACGGAACGGTAAAGACTTCACGTTTTTATTATGATTATCCCGATAAGTTTAAAAATGTAGAATGCTTGTTTAGCGTTTATTTACATGTTGGAATGTGGTGTGACAGTTTTTAACGGTAATTTTTAAAAATTACGGGACAATTATAAGTGTTTAATCGTTATAAAAATAAATAATCACAATAGGGTTTATTATGAAAAAAAGAATTTTGGCTGTTATTCTGTCTGTGCTGTCTTTGGGCACGTTGACTTTGGCGGGCTGTTTTAAAGTTAAGTGCTCGAATGATTATTTGCCCGAATATGTAAGCGGTTATTTTAAGTATGCCGTAAAAACGGAAAAGGACGGTGAGAAAAAAGCGTATCTTACCGGCTTGACCGAAAGCGGGCAAGAACAGACTGCTCTCGTATACCCCGAAGAGTTAGACGGTATTCCCGTTTACAGTATAGGCTATGAACGTTCTTTATTTGTAAGTCGACCTGTGGGATATTTCGGGAGCGACAACTTGGAAAAAATATTTTTCCCGACTAGCTTAAAAGAAAGTCCGGTTAACGATACAATTAATAATTTGTATAAAAAAACTTTTGCTGTTTATTGGGATTTGGATAGCACCGAGGAAAGAATTTATGGCGTAAAGGGTGCTATTTTCGGATACAATTTTCTTGAAGCAGATTTTTGGTTTAAGGATTACCTTCCCAGATTTGTAGCAAACGTATCTTATTTGTACAATTACGATAATTCGCCTAATAAAGATTATTATTGGGTAGACAGCTATGACGAAAGCGTAATTACGTTTATACCGCCCGAGCCTGAAAGAGAGGGGTATGAATTCGGCGGTTGGTATAAAGAATCTGAATGTATAAACGAATGGGACTTTGAAACTGATATTACGGGTAAAGAAATAGAGCTTGGCGACAAAAAGCCTGATAAATACGACGGCTTATATTTATA
>JAIEAS010000184.1 GCA_029071285.1 Clostridia bacterium | reverse complement strand
GCCGAGCGATTTGTCCTCGAGCGTGGTTATGCCGCCCGCCTTGTTGCCGGGCGAAGGATTTTCGTAGACGGTCTGTCCGTTTCTGCGGAAATAGTCCTTAAAGTCGTTTATGAGCTTTACAACCTTTTCAAAAGTAGCCTTGTCCTTTGCGCGGTTCATAAGTAATTGCTCCGCGCCGAACATTTCGGGGACTTCCGAAAGTACGGTTGTGCCGCTTGCCGCAACGATATAATCGGAGAAAAGACCCACGAGCGGGTTTGCGGTTATGCCCGAAAGCCCGTCGCTTCCGCCGCACTTCAAACCGACTTTAAGGCATGATATGTCGCGCTCAACGCGCTTGTCGTGTTTAATTACATCCGCAATCTGTTTGCAGAGTTTTACGCCCGCTTCGATTTCGTCCTCAACTTCCTGACAGACGAGGAATTTCACGCGGCTTTCGTCAACCTTGCCCAAGCCCTCTTTAAACTGCGCCATCTGGTTGTTTTCGCAACCGAGTCCCAAAACGAGCACGCCGCCCGCGTTGGGGTGCTTTACTATCTTCTGCAGAATGAGCTTTGTTCTCTCGTGGTCGTCGCCGAGCTGCGAACAGCCGTAAGGATGCGTATAAGTGAATATGCCGTCGAAGCCCTTTGTGCCGTATTTTTCCTTAAATGTGTCTACAATCAGTTTAGCCTGACCGTTTACACAGCCGACGGTGGGGATTATCCAGAGCTCGTTTCTTATGCCGACGTCGCCGTTTGCGCGTTCGTAAACGTTGACCTTGCGGCTCTTTACTTTTTTAAGTTCGGTAGGAACTTTGTTGTAGGTATACTCGAGGTTTTCCGAAAGGTTGGTGTGCACGTTGTGCGTATGCACGTGACTGCCTTGAGGGATATCCGCAGTCGCGCACGCAATCGGATTGCCGTACTTGATAATATTTTCGCCCTTCTTTATATCGCGGAGGGTGAATTTATGCCCCTTTGTAATATCCTCTTTGAGCGTTACCCCCTCGTATATGCCGCCCTTTTGCAAATCGCAAAGCGCAACGGCAACGTTGTCGAGGGGATTTATTATTATGGTTTTTTTAGTCATAAAAAGTCCTTATTTGTTTTTGCACTTGCCGGTGCAGCCGCCGTTAACAAAACATTCGACAACGGCTTTCATAC
>JAIEAS010000183.1 GCA_029071285.1 Clostridia bacterium | reverse complement strand
GGTTAATATTACAGCAATTTATTTGACTAATTTCATAGGCGGTGCTAAAATAATAGGGTAATTATCTTAATGAGGATTTCAATGAACGAAAGAGCAACGTTGAAAATAAATGCTGACGGACACCTGACAATAGGCGGCGCGGACGCCGTTGATTTAGTAAAGCAGTTCGGAACGCCGTTATACGTTTTTGACGAGGCGCATATCAGAAATATGATGCGCGTGTACAAAAATACTATTGATAGCGAGTATAACGGCAACGGTCAGGTTCTGTATGCTTCAAAAGCATTTTCCTGCATGGCCGTTTATGCAATAGCCCGTCAGGAAAATATAGGCGTTGACGTTGTTTCCGGCGGCGAGTTATACACTGCGCTGAAAGCCGGATTTGATCCTCAGAAGATATATATGCACGGCAACAACAAGCTTTTAAGCGAGTTGGAATTGGCCGTTGACAGTAAAGTAGGATACATAGTCGTAGACTCGTTCCGCGAAGCGGACATTTTAGACGAGCTTGCATCAAGGCGCAATATAAAACAGAACGTGCTGATAAGAGTTAATCCCGGTGTTGAAGCACACACACACGCATTTGTTCAGACGGCGCGGACTGACAGTAAATTCGGTTTTTCCATTTCAGACGGCGCGGCGGAAGAGATATCGTTACATATTTTAAGCAAGAAAAATCTTTGTCTTAAAGGTTATCACTGCCATATCGGTTCGCAGATTTTTGAAAAGCAGTCGTTTGCACTTGCCGCAGATAAAGTTATGGACTTTATGGCGGAAATGAAAATAAAACTCAGCTTTACTGCGGAAGTTTTGAATATCGGCGGCGGCTTCGGAATATGGTACAACGAAGAAGACCCGAAATTAAAATATGCAGACTATGCCGAGTACCTGAAAGTGCTTATCCAGGCTGTAAAAAACAAGGCAAAAGAACACGCAATTAAAGAGCCTTATCTCGTTATCGAGCCCGGTCGCTCGATTGTGGGAGAAGCGGGGATAACTTTGTACACCGTAGGCGCAATAAAAGAAATTCAGGGAATAAAAAAGTACGTTGCCGTTGACGGCGGAATGTTTGACAATCCCAGATACGCGCTTTATCAATCAAAGTATAGTGTGTTGCTCGCAAACAGAGCAGACGAAAAGTGTACCGAAAAGGTGACCATTGCAGGCAAATGCTGTGAGAGTGGTGATCTGATTGCCGTTGACGCCGCTTTGCCCAAAGCGGAAAGCGGTGATATACTTGCCGTACTCTCAACTGGTGCATATAATTATTCAATGGCAAGCAATTATAACAGAAATTTAATTCCCGCGGCGGTTCTCGTCAAAGAGGGAAAGTCGGAATACATAGTTAAACCGCAGACCTATGACGATATAATAAGAAACGACGCAGTTCCGGAATATTTAAAATGAATTATATAGTAGAACAAGTATTTTATTATCTTTCGGCGGTTATTGCCGTATTATTCGTATTCGTTCCGCACGAGTTTGCACATGCATACGCGGCTTACAGAAACGGTGATTATACGCCTAAATATTACGGAAGGTTAACCCTGAATCCCGTAAAGCACTTTGATCTTATGGGCTTTTTGCTGTGTGTGTTGGCGGGCTTCGGATGGGCTAAACCCGTACCCATAAATCCGGTTAATTTCCGTAAATATAAGAAGGGTCTTTTTGAAACAGCAATAGCGGGTGTATGCACTAATTACGTAATTGCCTTCATAGTCTATCCGTTATTTTTGGTGGTTGAAAGATTTATTCCGGGCAGTTCAACGGCGTTGATCTACGTTAAAGGGTTTATAGGGCTGGTGCTCTACCGCATATATTTAATCAGTCTTTCAATAATTGCATTTAATCTTTTGCCTTTGTTCCCGTTAGACGGCTTCAGGATAGTCGAGTCGTGCACAAGTCCGTATAACAGATTCAGACTGTTTTTACAGAAATACGGCAGGTACATATTAATGGGGCTTATTATCGAAAGCTTCGTTTGTAACATTCTCTATCAGGCAACAGGCATAGGGGCAATTCAGTATCTGAATATACTCGGCTTCTACCTGCAATGGTTTGCTCAACATATTTTGGGCGCACCGATATGGGGATTGTGGAACTGGATATTTAGTTTATTTTAATAGGTTTTAATTTAAATGGCAGATAAAAATTACGATAATTTTGAATCGGTTGTAGATTATAATACTGTTCTGGACGACTTTGAAGGACCGCTTGATTTACTGTTGCACCTTATAAATATAGCGCAGATAAAAATTGAGGACGTGTTCGTTTCTAAAGTTACCGAGCAGTTTTTGGATTACATCGAATATATGAAAACCCAGCCGAGCCGCGACGTGGATAAGGAAAGCGAATACCTTGCACTGGCTGCGCAGATTATATACATAAAATCCAAGAGTATGGTGCCTGTAGTAGATGTTGCGGGCGAAGATATGGGCGGTTCGGAAGAAGAGCAACGCGCACTTATCGAGCAGTTGAAGCAGAGGGAGTATGAACTCATTAAGGAAGAAACTCCGAAGCTTAAAGATTTGGAAACGATAGGTTACTATTTCAAAGAACCCGATAACGATTTCAGTAAAGTTAAAATAGTATACAAAGATTTCAACGTTCACGGGCTGTTGGAAGCATTTGCAAATCTTATGCTGCGCAACGAAAGCTTGCAACGTGAAAAGGAAAAAATAAAGGAAATTCCCAAAGACGTCCATACAGTTGAAGAAAAAGTTGCATTTATCCGTGATACTTTAATTGCAAAACAAGAGGTTTTGTTTGAAAATTTGTTTACGACTTTTTCGCGCAATGAAATTATAACAACCTTTCAGGCGTTGCTTGAAATGCTGAAGCACCAGTTTATTACCGTAGTGCAGTTGGAATCGTTTGGATCAATTAATATTAAGCTTAATCCCAATTGGGATGCAAAGGAAGTAACAAGTGAACAGTTTGACGAATATAATTGAGGCGGTCGTTTTTGCTTCAGGCGAAGCGGTGCCGGTAAAATACATAGTAGAAAAGCTGAATTGTACGGTTAAGGAAGTTAACGCTTGCGCCGCCGAGTTGAAAGAAAAATATAATGAGGACAGCGGAATCCAGCTTCTTACTTTTAACGGTAAATTACAATTCGCATCCAATCCTAAGTATAAGCAATCGGTTTCAGAAGTGCTTACGCCGATTAAAGAAAAAGAATTCACAAAGACAATACTTGAATGCGCGGCGATAATTGCATATAAGCAGCCCATAACAAAGCCCGAGCTGGAAGAAATAAGGCAGCTTAGCTGTGATTATGCGATTCATACCCTGTTAGAGTTGGAAATGATTGTGCCCTGCGGAAGAAAAGATGCCGTAGGTAAGCCAATTCTTTATGCAACGACCGATAACTTTTTAAAGAGGTTCAAACTCAATTCAATTGACGAATTGCCCGACTATGACGAGCTTATGAAGCAGATTGCTGAACTTAACAGCTCGTTACTTACCGAAGACGAAGAGGACGGCAATTACCTTTACAAGAAGGATGAATACGTGGAAACTGCGGAACAGCCGCAACAAAATGAAGAGAAAAAGACTGAAGTGACTGAGGATGGTTACGAGGTGCCTGATTTTATTGCGGGCGAGGAAGACGTAATAAAAATAGACTAAATCAAAATTATATTTAATCTAAAGCGGACGATTATCGTCCGCTTTTTTTGTATATTTATCATTACGTTACAAATAATACTGTTATGAATGTAGCAATGATTATAATAGCTGCTGCAGGATTCGCAATTTCGATTTTTCCGATACACGTTTTTAACTACATCTATATAAATACCGAAGAAAAATATGCAAGTATTAATGTTACGATATTCAGATTTATCAGAATATTCAACGCTAATACCATTAAAAACAAACCCGGTAAGATGCAGATAAACGGTAAAGAAAAAAAGATGGATTACAAAAGCGTAAAACTCAGCTTTTATAAGATTTTTAATATGCTGTGTATTCAAAAAGTAATTCAGCTTTCCGATTACGGAGTGCAGAACGAACAAAATGCTTACGCTGCGTTAGCTCAGAACGGTGTTACAACTGCCGCATATAAATTTTTACAGATAAACGGTAATTGCACCAAGCTGCGTAATTATACAATACTGAACGAGGAACATTCTTCAATCAGGTATTATGCAAAAGCGGTAACAGTTATAAACCTTTTGGTTGTAACTAAAATCATTTTATATATTTTAATGGAGAAAATAAATGAACGCAAAAATTAAGAAAAGTAAAACACCGGAATTTAACGAATCGGCTCTTTCAATTGAAAAGGTGGCGGACGCCAACACGGTTGTCGGTAAATCTATCATTACCGTAAGCGGGACTCAGGTAATTCCGCTTACGTCCGTTACCGTTGTAAATTTAAGCGGCGGCGGAGAATACGGTGACGTCAAAACCTTTAAAGAAGCTGACGGTTTCAAAATTGCCGGAGGTAACGGAGCGGTAATCTCTGTTAAACCGCAGGGATTTTTGGTTGACGACGGAAAATCGTGCAGACTTCTGAAAATGGAAGAGAGTACACTTGATTCATTAATTGACAGAACAGGAGATTTGGTTCACAAAATAACTGACAATGCGTAAAAAAATATTATATACTCTATTAGCTTTATCGATGTCGATTGGAGCAATTTTTATTATGGCGCCAAATAAATTCAGCGCCGACGCGGGTGCGCAGGCTGAAATTGCTATGGAGTTGACAACCGGAACGGTTTTAACGGAAAGCAATGCGGACGCAAGA
>JAIEAS010000182.1 GCA_029071285.1 Clostridia bacterium | reverse complement strand
CTATCCGCCCGTATACTCGAAGAAAAAAGGAGGGCGCGCAGATGTTAAAAATCCTTAAATCCGTTTGGAGCTGGTACATAACTTTGTTGACTTACTAATCGGTAAACAAAAAGAGGGTTGCAATTTTGCAACCCTCTTTTTTATTTGAGGTGTTTTACAAGATGTTGTTTGTAGGTATACACAAATCCGTTCACGGTCGGTGCGTCCTGGTTCTTGGGCAG
Organism: Clostridia bacterium; assembly: GCA_029071285.1. Lineage (GTDB taxonomy): Bacteria > Bacillota > Clostridia > Christensenellales > Borkfalkiaceae > Coproplasma. Next base: position 11,513 of record JAIEAS010000182.1, on the reverse strand, counting down.
CGGCGCGGGATAATTTTTTATCAAGTCGTATATGTTCGCGGTATTCCACGTGTGGTTTATCGCATACTGCATTGCGTGCGTGATACTGTTTTCTTTTTTGCCCGTTCTTTCGCCTATCGCTTTGACGAAGTTCAGGTTTTCGTCCTTCGCCGCTAAAATTACCGCTTCAACCAAATAATTGTAGCCTTTGTTTTTTATGCTCATACCAAGCCTGTTAAAGCTGTCCTGCACGAACTCGCGCATTCTGTTTTCAATCTCGGCTTCGGAGGGAGGAGCGGCAGGCTCTTCGTCGTCGCCAAGAATTTCGGGCATAACAAGCAAAAGCTGATTTATTACCATTTTCGGCGAGTAGCCTTTCTGCCATTTGGCAAATTCGTAATCCGCGCCAAGCTTTTTCGCCCTGATTCGGGTAATCTTACTCGAATTGTTGGTGTTCACAACGATGTACGGTCTGGGGCACAGAACGGTGGAGCGGAGCTTATCCAAAAGGTCCATACCGTCGCCGCAGCCTTCTTGCAATTCCAAATCAAGAATCACCGCGTGCGGGTTGTGGTTGCGAATGAAGGCGAGCGCGTCGTTTGAAGACTTTGAAACGCCCGCAAGACAAAGCTTATCCGCGTTGGCTTTAACCTCGGCGGTCAGGGCGTCGCAGTCGTTTTGGTCGTCTTCAACAATAAGTACGTTAAGCTTGTTTGTCATTTGTGTCCCCGTACTTTGATTATACCACAAAAACCGCCTTACCGCAATAATTTGAGCCTAAATTTATTTAAGGCTCTTATTTTTTGTGTTTTTGCCCCGTTATTTCGAGCGCAGTAAGCCACGGGTGTCATACTGAGCAAAGCCGAACGTATCTACCCGTGGCTTCGGTACGACGAGTAATTTTTATATATTTTACCGCCGACTTTTTGGAATTTTTCCAAAAAATCGGACAAAAATAAAAAAAATTCCAAAAGTACACTTTTTTGGAAATTCCAAAAACCAACAAAAATCGGTTTTAAAGGGTCTGAAATGGGGATTTTGGGGCATTTTTTAGTGTGTTTATTATAGTATATGCTAAAAAAATTGTCAATAGTAAAAGTACAAAAAAGTGTACTTTAATGGAATTTTTGGAAAACGGGGACTTTTTGGAAAAATCACTCGCCGTCATTGCGAGCGAAGCGAAGCAATCCAGAAGCAAAGCACTTAAAATGAGCGTTATTTCTGGATTGCCGCGGAGCTTACGCTCCTCGCAATGACGAAGAGGCGAAATGACAAAAAGGGCAAAAAATCGTACCACGTTATCTGATTTTACCTAAGGGTAAAGGAAGAGAGGGAGCAAAAGCGGCGGCGCAAAATCTTAAAGGACAAGTGCGAATGTGGCAAATCCGCGCCGCCCGCTTTATCCCTAAACAAGCACGTCACCCTGAGCGTTAGCCGAAGGGTCCCCACGGTGGCTGAGTGGTTGGGGGATTCCTCGTCGTACCGAAGCCACGGGTAGATACGTTCGGCTTCGCTCAGTATGACACCCGTGGCTTACTAGCGCTCGGAATGACAAATAGGAGAATAAATATGAAAACAAAAAACAGAAATCTATTGACGGTAATACTTGCAATGCTTTGTGCGGTAGCAATCGCGCTGGGCGTTGGTTTTGTATTGCCTGAAATGGAAAATATAAGTGCAAATGCCGCCGCTCCCACGATAACCTGGGCAGCTGCCGCTCCGGCAAGCGTTACAAGCACAACTTCACAGCTTGGCTGCTATCAAAAGCAAGTTACGTCTAACAGTTATTGGGCAATCAACGAGATGGGTACACCTAACTCGTCTTACGGCACTTGTAGTCTTAACCCAAATTATAGTACTGCCAATGGTAATCCGGTTGCAAAAGCAACATTGGCTAGAACAATATATGAAAAAAATACTGCTACTCCCCAATACGTACACTTCAAGTACACAATAACCATACCTGCCTATACTAAATATTCAGTAACATATAGCATTTATATCTACAACTATGCGACAGCTTCAAGTAGCTCTGCAACAGGTTACGGATGGGAGGATTTTTACTGGTACGGTGAAACTGATACGGCAAGTACCATTCATTTCGGACGCTGTAATGATGGTAGTGAGGTATCATATTCCGGAACTTATGTGCAGCGTGTGCACGCTCACGCTAAAAGAAATACTGCTGCTACTAATTCAGCTAATATAACTTCGACTTACGATAACAACACTGCCTTAGCTAAAACTTTTACGGGCTATTGCGGCTTTTTTGCTAATTGTAACTATGGTAGTTCTTATAAGTATAAATACGATGCCTATGCAACAGTGACACCAGGGGCGCCAACTCTTTTAGCGACCTACGGGCCCAAAAAGCCTACCTGCGCTGCGAATACAAAAACGTACAACGGCAGTTTACAGAGCTTTGCTATAAGCGATATAGGCTCGTCAACCCTGGTGAGCGTAGAGCAAACGGTAGGCGGCAATATCAATATTCTGTACAGCAACACCGGTACGGGCGCAGTAATCGGCACCAACCCTATATCGGGCAGTAATTTCAACGTAACTAATGCGGGTGTTTATAAGCTGCAATTCAAACGCGACAGCGCCGCAACTGCATGGAACGACGGAGATACAAACCAGTACTGCTACGTTACGGTTACAATGAACCCGAAAGCGATAGCGGTTCCGTCAGTCACAAACAGTCCGCAGCAATACAATCCCTCGGGCGGCAGCAGCTTTACCCTTAACGGTAACTATAATGCAGCGTTAATGACCGCCTCTGCGGTATCGCCTGGGGCAACGTGGAACGCGGGCAGTTCGCGCTTTGAGGCAACCGCCGTAGGCAGTTACACCGTTCAATTTGCACTGATTGATAAAAATAATTACGTGTGGAGCGTGGGCACAGGCACAAGCGCAAACCAAAATACGACAATAAAAGTAGAGCCTAAAAAGCTTAATATCCCCACGGTAACGGCGCCGCAGGAATATACGGGCGGTCCTTTAAGCTTTACCCTTTCTTCTGCGTTTGACGGCGGCACGTATATACAGGTGGATAACGTAAGCACGATAACGGGCGCGAACGGCTGCGTTGCGCTGGGTGTGGGCGGTACGGGAATTACCGGCACTACCGACACCTTCGAGGCAACCGACGTTGACGTTTATAAAATTAATTTAAGCCTGCGCGACAGCGCCAACTATCAGTGGACGGACGGCACCAACGACGTGAAGGACGTGGAATTTGAGGTCACGCGAAAGGAGCTGCTTTCAACTCCTCCGGTAAGCTCGGCGGTGAACGCCGTAGGCGCGGCGGAATGGCAGTTCGGCGACAATACCGTTACAATGACTGTTACGGACAACAGAATATCGGGACAAAATCCTACGCTGGCATTCTACTACGACGACCCTTCAAACACGCTGACGGGGATAGTAACGGGCAACACCATTACGGTGGGAATGCCGGACAATATCGGCGTGGGTAACCACATATTCTATGTTGAATTGAACGGCGACAACAACGGCGACAACAAAAACTATAAGCTGAGTCCGCCGAATAATCTGCTTACCTTTAACGTAACCGCGGGCACGTTTGACCCCGCTGCGTTTGACTGGACTTACACCAAGGACGGCGCGCCCGGCGGCACAAGCGCAAACGACGGAAGCCTTAAACTTCCTTTCGAGCTGAAGGCGGGAAGCGCGACGGACGGGGTTGAGTACGAGCTTTCAATTCAGGTACCTTCGACGTACGCTACGACAATAGTTGTAGATACCGCAAAATACGTAAACGGATATCAGCTCCGCCTCGGCAGCACCATAGGCACTTACAACACCGTGGTTGCGCTTAAATCGAACGACCCCGCTATTCAGTTTGACGTGGGCGGCGTTATGCAGAATACTATCGATATTACGTTCAGCTGGGAAATTGAAAAAGGCACCTTTGATATGACCGCCGTTATATGGGAATATTCGCTTGACAACGGCGCAACATGGACGGACTACGACGCGTTAAATCCGCCGCAGTACAACGACGGAAACTACGTGCACGTAAGGGTTAAACCTTCGTCACTGCCCTCGGGACTGACGCTCGACGCAATGTACGATTCCGACAAGGAACGCTTTGTAACCACAACACCGTATACGGCGACAATCCAGCCCTCGGACTTTGTATACGATTCTTCAAAGTTCAACACCCCCGTTACAAGCGGACTGAGCCTTGACTGGCTGATAGTCAAGAAAAATCTGTTCAATAACTTTAAAAACGTGTCAGACAATTATCTGAACGGAAACGGTTCGGGCACGATTATCCGCAAGGAGCTTAATCTTCCCGTCGGCTTTGAGGATTACGTTGATTACAGTTATTACAGAATTTCGGACGGAGCGCCCCTGTCGCTTGCGGACATAAAAGCCGAGGCAAATCCCTCGGACGAAAAGCAGTACAAAGTAGAGGCGTATATAAAAGCGGTTTATGCGGCTAATTACGAGGTTTCGGACGGCGGCTTAATTCCCAGCGCACAGTTTAAAACGGGTAGCCAGAACGAGCTTGCAAACGTGACTTTGGACGGGGTTGAAATTAATTTACTCGCGCCCGTAGTGTACGACGGCAACGGTCATTTTGACAGTTCGCTTATCCAGATAAAGGGCGACGTAAGCCAGACGGTTATCACGGATTTCACCGTTACGTATTACAACGGCGCAACCCCCGCGGCAGGCAACGAGCTTGCGGCAGGCGAGCTTCCCGCAAACGCGGGCGATTACTGCGTGGAAATAACTCTCGGCAGCGTTGCGGAATCGGTATATATTCTTGCATACGACTGGTTCACCGTTAAGATTACGCCCAGAACGCTGGTGGTTCCCACAATTGCGGACGGCGTTACGCTTACCTTCAACGGCGAGGACCAGCAGCTTGTAAACGCGCTGCAGAACTTTGACCCGACCTATATGGAATTCGGCAGCGCCTCGGTAACGGAAGCTTACCACGCGGGCAGCTATAAGGCGGTTATCAATATCAAAGACGAGTACAAGGGCAACTACGTATTCGTTATGCCCGCGGGCAGTGTCAGCGGCACCAAAAAACCCGTTAAGGGGCTTGTCGACGACGCGGTAAATACAATCGAACTTTCGGACGGCGGCGCAACCGCGCAATTCGACTGGACGATAAATAAATACGTTATCGATACTTCCGATCCCTCGGCGTGGAATTTCAGCAAAGAGGGCGCAACTCTTTCGTACAAGGGCGTTCCCCAGAGCATAATTGCGTTGACCACGGGCGACGACCCCAGACTGGTGTTCGGTGTAAATTACTTTGACAAAGACCATAACGCGCTCAGCGAAGTTACGCTTAACGGCGGCAGTAAGTTTTACGTTGCGGCTTCCGTTGATCCCGACTGCGCCGACGCAAAAGACGTTGAATTTAAAAATCAGGCGTTCGACCCCGTGTTAGGGCGCGAGACTTCGCCGCATACGTCTTATACGGTACCGCAAAACGGTATAGCGGCAATAATGAATAAAGTGAAGGATTTTATGACACAAATGTGGATGGGACTGCCTATCTGGGCGTGGTTGGCTATCGCACTTGCGGTGCTGATACTGCTGATTATCATAATTGCGGTTGCTTGCAAGCGCAGAAAGACCAAAGAAGAAAAAGCGGAAATCAAAGCGCGCAAAGAGGAAGAACGTCAGCGTAAAGAAGAAGAGAAGCGCCGCCGCGAGGAAGAACGCGAGGACGAAAAACGCCGCAAAGAGGAGGAACGCGCGGAAGAGAAACGCAGGCGCGAAGAACAGCTCGAACACGAGCGCGAAATGGCAAGGGCAAAGCAGGAAGCCGAGCTTGAAAAAATCCGCGCTCAGGTGGGAATGGCCGGTATGGCTACAATGGCAGTGGCTCAACCTCAGGCAGTGCCTGCTCAGCAACCTGTTATTATACAGCAACAACCCGCACAGCCAGTTCAACAGCCTATACAGCAGGTTCAGAGCGTTGATAACGAACTGTTACGCGAAATGCGCCAACAGATGGCTGAACTGCGCGCAGACAACAAGGCAACTCAGACGCAACTGCAGGCTATGCAGAATAATCAGCAGCAGCCTCAACCTATGCCTATGGCACAGCCTATGTATCAGCAATATCCGCAGTATCCTATGTATCAGCAAATGCCGATGCAGATGCCTATGATGCCCAACTACGGCGGCGACCCGACTTTGGCAAGGCTCGAAGCGCAGCTCAACGCAATGCAGGCGGAGCAGAGGGCAAGGTATGATGCAGAACAGCGTATAGAGCTTGCGGCTATGCGCGCGGAATCTCACGTAGACCGCGACTCCCGCCACAGCGTAGACCTCGCAGCAATGCGCGAGCATATCAACGGACACAACTACAACCGTATTCCCGATTACAGCCAACCCGCTTATAATCAGCAACCCAATTCAATGGATATGATGGGTGCGCTCGTTGCGGCGACTTTAAGGAATATGGCAAACGGTGAGATAGCGGCAACGCAGGCAGTTCCCGAACTTCCGCAGAAGACGGAAACGGCAGCGCCCGCGGCAAAGTATCCTTCCGACGCGGTTATTACTACCACGACCACGGTTGACACTACGAAGAATAAACCGTTAAGGCGCGAAGAGGACGACGGCAGAATTTTCGATAGCGACGGCTTCTACGACCCTTTAGATTAACAAATTAATACTCAAACATAAATAAGCGGCGCGGACTTATGTCCGCGCCGCTTAAACAATCTCAAGACGGAGTCAGAGGCGTAGGAACAAATTTTTCAACCACAATATATAGTGGTTAGCAAGCAAATTATACCACAATATCTGCTAATTTCCATGACTTTCAATTTTTTACTCCCATATTACTCCCAAATGATTTTATGTCATTTGGGGGCATTTTTTACCTTAATTTTGCAAGTTTAACTGCACACTTTTTGAATGACGGATAAAAAGGAAGTGTAACCCACTTTTGCCCGTCAATCACCGCCAATTTGTGAGTAACTCCTAAAAATCAGCAACTAAGGCATTGTGTAAATTGGGAGAGCTCCCAAATTGGCATTGGTTGTGAATTAAAATGAATGATTGAGCTAGATTTTGTTGCACGATTTCGATTGATCTAACCGTTCACTTTTAAATAAAGTACTATTTTTCTTTTTTGTCTTATAATAAAGAATTGTAATTACTTTATAAATAAGATATTTATATATGTAAATATTCTATTGCTTTTTTATGATAAAAGTGATATACTATAAAATACCAATTATTAGAGGTTATGGCAATGGCAGTAAGTTATAATAAGCTGTGGAAATTACTTATCGATAAGGGCATGACAAAAACGGAGTTGCGTCTGGCTACCGATATGTCTACGACTACGCTTGCTAGACTGGGAAAAAACGAAACGGTATCTATGGATGTTATGCTCCGAATTTGCAAAGTGCTAGATTGTAAGTTTGATGATATCGTCGATTTAACATCGGAGTCGGATGCTTAAAATTACTTAGTGTATCCACAATATTCGAAGAGTATATTTATAGAGGAATAGAAAATGCTTGATATCATAAACAACACAAGCAAGCTTTTGGGCGATGATTTGAAAAGCGAAATAAAAAGCGGGAGCAAACTACGCATAGCGGCGTCATATTTTTCCATATATGCTTATTCAGCGTTAAAATCGGAACTTGAACAAATCAACGAGTTAAAATTTTTGTTCACTACTCCTACGTTCGTCGAAGAGCAAGTGAGTGATAATATTAAGCATGAGCGCAGAGAATTTTATATCCCCAAAGGACTTTGTGGAACTGATTTTGAAATCCGTTTAAAGAATCAAATGACGCAAAAGGCGATTGCCCGTGAATGTGCCGAGTGGATAAGAAATAAGGTTAAGATCAAAACGCTTAGAGAACCCGTTGCGACGCAAAGTATGATTAATATTGACTTTGGTGATAAGTGCGTACACTATACTCCCGTAAACGGCTTTACTACGGCAGACCTTGGCTATGAAAAGAATAATAGCAATCTTGTTGGTATAGTAAAGACAGATTTGGCAGAACAAAGTAAATTTTTTATAAGTGAATTTGACAGATTATGGGGAAGTGAAGCAAAGCTTGAGGACATCACCGAAGCGGTGGTGGATTATATATCAAGCTGCTATAAAGAAAATTCGCCCGAGTTTATCTATTACATAATACTTTATAATATTTTCAAAGAATTCTTACAAGACCTTGACGAAGACCATATGCCGAATGAGGCAACTGGCTTTAAAAACAGTTTAATTTGGAATAAACTGTATAACTTCCAGAAGGACGGCGCGGTTGGTATTATCAACAAGCTTGAGCGCTACAACGGCTGTATTCTCGCAGATAGTGTAGGTTTAGGTAAAACGTTTACCGCCCTTGCCGTGATGCAATATTATTCTTTGCGAAACAAATCCATTCTTGTTCTTTGCCCTAAACGTTTGGAGCAAAACTGGACGCAGTATCAAGGCAATAAAACCACTAATATTTTCTATAAAGACCGTATTCGGTTTGATGTGCTTTTCCATACTGATTTAGGAAGGTCGCACGGCAGAAGCGGTAGTATGGATTTGGCAACTGTCAATTGGGGTAATTATGATTTAGTGGTAATCGACGAGAGCCATAATTTCCGCAATAACCATTCTGCGCATAAAGACAAAGATACGCGCTATGATTTTTTAATGAAGCGCATTATGCAGGAAGGGGTAAAAACGAAAGTTTTAATGCTTTCCGCTACTCCTGTAAACAACCGCTACAACGATTTAAAAAATCAACTTATGCTTGCCTACTGCGGCGATATCGGGGAAATGAACAAATCGCTTGAACTCAGTAAGTCTGTTCAGGTCGTGTTTGCTAATGCTCAAAAAGTATTTAATGTGTGGAGTAAATTACCCACCGAACAGCGTCACGCAAAAGATTTGATAGACAAGCTTGATATTGACTTTTCGGTTATTCTCGACAGCGTGACAATAGCCCGCAGCCGTAAACACATACAAAAGTTTTACGATATCAACGACATTGGTAAATTCCCTAATAGGCTGCAGACCAAATCGTATTATCCAAAGCTCACGGACAATCCTTCGGTGATGAGCTACAAGCAGATTTACGATAAACTGTTGTCAACCACAATGAGCGTGTATGCACCGCTTGCAATGCTGTTCCCGTCGAAGATAGAAAAGTATGAGGCAAAATATCAAATAGACTTGTCTAGCGAAGATAAAAATGCGAATACGCTTGGTCAAGGCTTAACCCGTCAGATGAACCGTGAAAACGGTATTAAAAAGCTGATGACGATAATGCTGTTAAAGCGCTTAGAAAGCAGTGTATATTCGTTCAGGCTTACGCTTGAAAGCTTGCTTGAAATAAATAAAAGTACGCTTAAAATTATTGACGACTATCTTGCAGGGAACAAACAGCTTTCCATCAAAAAAGAACTTTCAAGCTTTGTGGTGGAAGACCCGGACGAAGACGAAATGTATTCGTTTACCAAAGTATCATCTGGCAAGACGATAGATATAAACCTTTCGGATATAGACGTGATTACGTGGAAACGCGATATAACAAAGGACATAGACTTGCTTACAGAAATCTATGCAGAGATGAAACGAGTTATTCCCGAAGAGGATAAAAAGCTCAGTGTACTTAAAGCACTTATAGACGAAAAGCTTAAAGCACCTATAAACGAAGGTAATAAAAAAATCCTTATTTTTTCAGCGTTTGCAGATACGACTGATTACTTATATCAATCGCTTGCTCCGTACCTACTTGAAAAATACGGCTTATATACGGCAAAGGTTGCTGGTGGAAATAACAACAAAACCAATGTCGGCGGAAGTCCTTACTCGGATAGAATACTTACGTTGTTTTCGCCACTGTCAAAGCAAAAGTCCGTAATATATGCGAACGAAACTAAGGAAATCGACGTTCTTATCGGTACGGATTGTATATCAGAAGGTCAAAACTTGCAAGACTGTGATATTTGTATTAACTACGATATTCATTGGAATCCCGTACGCATTGTTCAGCGCTTCGGACGTATTGACCGTATTGGCAGCAAAAACAATCAAATTCAACTTGTAAACTTTTGGCCCGATATTTCTCTTGACGAATACATAAATCTAAACAAGCGTGTATCGGCAAGAATGACGATAGTAAACACTACGGCTACTACTGACGATAATATCATTTCCGAAGAAAACGAAGAAATGGATTACCGCAAGGAGCAGTTAAAGAAATTGCAAGAAGGCACTCTGCAAGACTTAGAGGATGTTGACGGAAATATATCCATTACCGATTTAGGACTTAACGACTTCGTTATGGACTTGGTGGCTTATCGTAAAGAACAAGGCGACCCTAAAGGAGTAACCACAGGATTGCACGCAGTCGTAGCAGCTGACGAAAGCAAAGGCATAGAACCGGGCGTAATTTTCGTACTTTGCAATCGTAATAACGGCGTAAATATCAACAAACAAAACCGCTTGCACCCGTACTATTTAGTGTATCTAAAAGATAACGGAGAAGTGCTTTGTAACCATTTGGACGTAAAGTCCACACTTGACGTTTTGCGCACTACGTCAAAGGGTAGGGTAGAACCTATTGCAGAGCTTTGCCGTAAATTCAATAAAGAAACGAAAGACGGCGCAAAAATGGATAAATACAACGTACTTTTAGACGATGTCGTTGCAAGCATTTTACAGGTAAAGGAAGAGAATGATTTGCAGTCTCTGTTTAAGTCGGGTAGCAAAGTGCTGTTCCAGCAACGCATTGAAGGACTTGACGACTTTGAACTAATCTCATTTGTGGTAATAAAATAATGTTTGAGTTAAGCACTAAAACGCAAGTAAACAGAAAATTTAAAATGTCCGAGCTGTACAAAGTCATGAGCGCGGACAAAGCGGTTAAAGCAGACGCGGCAAATATCTTTTCCGTAACGCTTACCAACGTGCTGAATAAAGACACTCTTAATTTTTCCACAAAAGGCGGGGTTAAAGAGATTTATGTTTTTGAAATAGTGTTGAACACTAAGGCTGCGCCGTCGCTGTTTATTTCTGCGCTTGATAAGGCAACTAACTTTCACACGGTATTTATTTTACGATTTGGTAAGGAAGAAATGCTTTACGGAGCGTTTAAGGAATACGGCGAAAAGGGTATGAAAGTCGGCAAATACTATTTTACGGAGTGGGCGTCGGGAAAAACAATTGTGTTACCGCTTGGGGTGAATTGCCTTGACGAAATTTATACGGCAATTATTGACGAGCTTATCCCAATAACCGCACGGCAAGCTGAAAGCACAAGAGATTTTGTTGCCCGCTATGGTGAAGTAGTAAAGCTTAAAAAGGAAATCGAGAAATTACAGCATTTAGTCGATACTGAAAAACAGTCCAAACGACGGTTTGAGTTAAATGACGAATTAAAGCAAAAGAAAACGGAGTTAGAGAATTTACAACAGGGAAATTAAGCTATGGTAAGAAAAAACATTTTTGATTTGGTAGCAGAAAATTATGATGTACAAGCAGAAATTAAAAAAATATATAGGTC
>JAIEAS010000181.1 GCA_029071285.1 Clostridia bacterium | reverse complement strand
AAGCGGTTCGGGCTTTGCCGAACCGCTTTTATTATTCCTGATATAAGAACCTGTGGCAGTTGTCGCACTCGGTTACGCCGCCGCCGGAAACCTTTTCTTTTCCGACGAGGGAAAGCTCCATACCGCACTTGGGGCAGCGATGGTCCTTTGTAACCGCGCAGATTATGGGGAATATCCGCTCGCTGCGCTTCATCTGATATTTTTTAAGTACTTCGGGGTCGATTTTGGCGGCAAGCTTATCAAGCTCGGCTTTGACCGCGTTCATTTCCTCTATCTTGGTCTTTTTGTATTCCTGATAGGCTTTGGAATAATCCTGGTACTGCTTCTGAACCGCGATAGTCTTTTTTTTCATTGCCTTGTACTCTTCGTCGGCGGTTTGTATGGTCTTTAAAAGAGTGTTTATTTCCGCTTTTATCGCCTTCAATTTTTCGGAAATCTGAGTGGCGTTCTTTTTGTAGAACAAAATGTCCGCGCCCTCTTCCACCAGCTCGTCAAGGTTTTCGAAGTCTTTTAAAGTTTCCTCTATCTCGGCGTACTTTTCGTCAAGCAAAGTCAGAGCCGCGCTGAGCTCGCGCGCCTTGGCGTCAAGATTTTCAAGTTTTTCGGGCGCTTTGGTCAGAAAACTTTTTGCCTGGGAATAGTTTTTCCACTCCTCGGATCCCTGCGCATCCTGCTCGATTTTCAGAAGTTTGGAGTCCTCTGCCTGATACAATAAAAGCTGTTTTACCTGTTCCATAATTTTCTCCTTTTATTTTACGTAAGCTCCGCGTCGGAAAAATACGACGACGGAACGGATAAGTCTTTTGAAATGCGCGAATAGATTTTTTCAAAGCCGTAATTCTCGGCGGAGTAGTGCGTAAGGTGAATTACGTTTATTCCGCGCCCTAAAATTGCGGTTATTTCGTGGTGTTTTAAGTCCGACGATACAAAAACGTCCGCGCCGTGCTTCTCGGCGAAAGCGATTGCTCTTTCGTCACAGCCCGCGCCGCAGAACGACGCAACTTTTTTGACAGACCTTTCTTTTCCATATATTATAACGCGGTCGGAGTTGAAGGTATTTTTTACATTTTCGACGAAGGCGGTGAATTGCGTTTGCTTTACGGGGTAAACCCTGCCGTAACCGCCGTTATCAAGCTTTGCAAGAATTTCGGGATTGTCGCCGCCAAGTCCCTGCATTAAATGGAAATCTATCCCCTGAGGCGCGGCGTCAAAGTTTAGGTGCATTGAAATTACGGAAATTCCGTTCTTTATGCACTCGGCAAGCGCAATTGCCTGCGGGTCGCGCGTTAAATCCAACCTTGAAATTCCTCCGTAAATTGCGGGGTGATGGGTTACTATTAAATTATAGCCAAGCTCTTTGGCTTTTTTTACTGCGTTTTCGGACAAGTCGAGCGAAAACAGCGCGCCGTTTATATCGGCGCCGCAGTTTATTATTACGCCGCTGTTGTCGTACATTCCGAACTTTTTGCAAAACTCGTCGGAGAGAGCTACGGGCGCAACTTTTTCAAGGACGGTTAGTACTTCATTTAATTTCACCCTTCAACACTCCTTGCATAAAGTCTATTGATTTCTGGATATTTTCGCGTGAACTTTCATTTAATCCGCGCGAGAGATAACTCTTTTTCTTTTTGATTTCGGTTTTCAGAAAATCAGAAAACACGGGATTTTTTAAGCTGTCCGCGCCGTATTCGAGCTGGGCTTTAGAATAGCTCTGCTTTGAGCCGCGGTTTTTGCCTTTAATTATAAAATAATATTTTTTGCCGTCGGTAAAAATATCGTCGCAAGTTATATGGCAGCCGCTCACTAAAAGAAAACTGCGCAACTCTTTGGCATTTTTCATCGGCTGGAAAATAAAGTTTTGCGGAATTTCGGCATTGCTCAGAATTTTTATAATCTCCTCGCCGCCTATTCCTGCAATCATCACTAAGTCCGCGCCTCTAACCTTTTCCAAACCGTCGCAGCAGACTGCGCTGCAAACGCCGCTCCGGATATAGTCCTCAAGCAAAATTTGCGCTTTTGAAAGGCTTTTTTCGCTTATGTCTGAAACGATTGCCTTATCGCACAGCCGGTTGTCGAGCATAAATTTAGTGCAATAACCGTGGTCGCAGGCAACGTCCGCAAAAACGGCGCATTTTTCAAGATAAGTACAGAGTTGTGATATTCTGTCCATCAGGTGTCGAGGAAATCTTTCAGGTGCTTCGAACGCGACGGGTGACGGAGCTTTCTCAGCGCCTTTGCTTCGATTTGGCGGATACGCTCACGGGTAACATTGAATTCTTTGCCGACCTCTTCAAGCGTTCTGGGTCTGCCGTCGTCAACGCCGTATCTCAGGCGCAAAACCTTTTCTTCACGCGGAGTAAGGCTGTTGAGGACGGACAAAAGAGTTTCTTTAAGCATCGTCGTAGAGACGCTGTCCGACGGGGTTTCGGTCGACTCGTCCTCGATAAAGTCGCCGAGATGGCTGTCGTCCTCTTCGCCGATAGGGGTTTCCAAAGACACGGGGTCCTGCGCAATTTTCTGAATTTCGCGAACACGTTCCTCGGTTATGTGCATTTCTTCCGCGACTTCCGCAGGTGTCGGCTCTCTGCCGTATTTCTGTAAAAGAAGTCGCGAAACGCGCGTAAGCTTGTTTATAGTTTCAACCATGTGAACGGGGATTCTTATAGTTCTTGCCTGATCCGCAATGGCGCGGGTTATCGCCTGACGAATCCACCAAGTTGCATAAGTCGAAAATTTGAAGCCCTTCTGATAGTCGAATTTTTCAACCGCTTTCATAAGACCGAGGTTGCCTTCCTGAATTAAATCGAGGAAAAGCATACCGCGTCCGACGTACCTTTTTGCAATAGACACGACGAGCCTTAAATTGGCTTCCGAAAGTTTTTTCTTGGCTTCCATATCCCCTTCCTGCATTCTGCGGGCAAGGTCGATTTCGTCGTCCGCGGAAAGCAGAGGCACTCTGCCTATATCTTTCAGATACATTTTAACAGGGTCGTCAAGACCTATGTCGGATAAAGCCTGCTCGTAAAGTTCTCTGTCGCGCTCGGCTTCGTCGATAATCTGAATACCTGCTTCGGCAATGGACTTATAAACGAAATCCATCTGATTGGGGGTGGTTTCGTACTTTTCCATTATGTCGCAGAGGCTGTTGGTGGTTATACTGCCCTTTAAGCCGTAAGTATCGATAATCTGCTTTAATATTTCGTTAAGTTTCTGATCGGATAAACTCATTACTTATCTCCGCTTTTTAATTTTTCCTTTTGTTTTATAAGTTCCTGCAAACGCAGGGCGTTTTCTTTTCTTTTATTTACGTCGCTTTCACTTTCGCAAAGCGACGTGAGAGCGGCTATCTGACCGTCAATAAAATTGAGTTTCAGTTTTAAAATACAGTCTTCAAAATATCTTTCCGAAGTTTCACCTGACAGAGTGTTGCCGTCGTTTAAATCGAGTATTTTGCTAAGCTCGTCGTATTCCGGAGTCTTTTCTTCAAAAAACTCGAAAAGCTCGGAAGTCTGCACTTTTTCGTCAAGAAGTTTTTTCGACTTCAGATATTTTGCGATAATACTGTGAACGTCGTTATCAAACGGTATATCCGAAATGTCTTTATTCTGCGTGTACTTGGCTCCGAAAAGATAAGCCGCTATCACGAATCGTGAAGCTTTCACCGTTACGGACGACAAATCTTTCCGCACCTTTTCTTTGACAGCTTCCGTCTTGCTCTGAGCGGGCAACGAGCTTAAATCCCTTTTCAGCGATTCGTAAGTTATTCCCGTGCTGTCGCGAAGCTGTTTTAAAAGTTCTTCCTGTTCAGCCGCGCTGTCCGCAGTTTTTATGACTTTAATTGCTTCGGAAACGTACTTGCGCTTGTCCTCGGTTTTGGTAACATCCAGACCGCGTCCGACTGTTTTGAGTTTATAGTCGATAAGCGGCATTGCGGCGTCAAGGCACTTCTGATAGCCCTCCGCGCCGCGCTGTTTTATAACGTCGTCGGGGTCAAGTCCTTCGGGCAAGGGAACGACTTTCACGTTCAGTCCCTCGCTCTTTAAAATTTCCAGCCCGCGCATATTTGCTTTCTGCCCCGCGCCGTCGCCGTCGTAGCTTATAAGCACAGTGTCTGCATAACGCTTGACTAGCCTTGCCTGCTCCTGCGTAAGCGACGTGCCCATACTTGCGACTACGTTTTTAAAACCCGCCTGATACAGAGATATTGTATCCATGTACCCTTCAACCATAATTACTTCTCTTATAGTTTGGGTTTTTCTGAGTCTTTTTAAAAGGTTTATATTGTAAAGAGTTTTGCTCTTATTAAACAGAACAGTTTCTTTTGTGTTTTTGTATTTAGCGTATTCGGTCTTTTTGAGTACTCTGCCGCCGAAAGCCACGACCTCGTCCATAGCGTTGATTACCGGATAAATAAGTCTGCCTCCCTGCGCATCGGATAACCTTCCGTCAACTTCATTTACAGCGCCGCTGTCAACTATATCTTGTTTGGAATAGCCTTTTGATAAAAGAAACTTCGGCAAATCGTTAAAATTTAAACTTGCGCCCAAGCCGAACGTTCTTACGATATTTGCAGGAATCTGACGCTTTAATATGTACTCAACGTGCGCTTCGGCTTTACCCGAATTGAGATTATCAAGATAGAAATGCGCGCAGTCGTTCATTATCTTTAAAATGGTGTCTCGCTTTCTTTTGAGTTCGACCGTCTTCTGGTTATCGAATCCCGTCTGCGGCAGCTGAAGTCCCGCCTTCTCGGAAAGCAGCTTCACCGCGTCCATAAAGTCTATATTTTCCATTTCGCGGACGAACTTTATTACGTCGCCCGATTCGCCGCAGCCGAAACAGTGGTAATACTGGTCTGCCTCGTTAATTACAAACGACGGCGTTTTTTCATGATGAAACGGGCAGCACGCCCAATAACTGCTGCCGCGCCGCTCTAAATTGAGATAGCCACCTGCGACGTCCACGATATTCGATTTTTCTTTAAGAGTTATTAAGAACTCCTGTAAAGCAGTTGCCATTTTTTACTTGATTTCGTTAATAAAAGCCCAGCCCTTAGGAACGAAAATATTATTGAAAATATATAACGCGTATCTGTCCGTCATCGACGAGAGATAGTCGCATACCACTTGTTCCTTTGCATACTTGTCCAAAAGCGTTTGGTATGTTTCGGGTAGGTCGGAAAGGTTTGAAACGAAGTGCGAATACATTGCGGACAACATTCTTTCCGCTTTCTCCTCTTCACCGCGGGCGGAATCGGTGAAATAAACTCTCTCAAACATAAACCCGCGCAGCTTTTCACTGGCAGTTTCAACTTCGGGGTCCATTTCTACGATATTTTTGCCCTTTGAGCGGTTGTAAATAGAAGTTATTGCAGTATTGATTCTGTCACGCGAACCGACGCCAAGAACACTTGAAATTTCCTTGGGAATATCTTTATATTTCAGAATCCCTGCACGCACTGCATCATCGAGGTCGTGGTTTATATAAGCTATTCTGTCCGCAAGTGAAACGCACTTACCTTCAAGTGTTGCGGGGTTTCCGCTCGTCTTATGGTTCAAAATACCGTCGCGCACCTCAAACGTGAGGTTAAGTCCCTTGCCGTCCTTTTCAAGCACTTCAACAACACGCAGCGACTGTACGTTATGCTGAAAGCCGTTCGGCGCAAGCTTGTTCAAAATTCTTTCCCCGCTGTGTCCGAAAGGCGTGTGTCCCAAGTCGTGACCGAGCGCGATAGCTTCCGCCAAATCCTCGTTTAACGACAGAGCGCGCGCAATGCTTCTTGCAATCTGCGCAACGTCCAGAGTATGCGTAAGTCGTGTTACGTAATGGTCGCCCTCGGGCGAGAAAAACACCTGCGTTTTGTTTTTGAGCCGTCTGAACGACTTGCAGTAAATAAGCCTGTCCCTGTCGCGCTGATATTCTGTGCGCATTTCGCAAGGCGGCTCGCTCTTATCTCTTCCGCGCGTATCCTTTGAAAATGCAGCGTACGGCGAGAAAAAAGCCTCCTCTATTGCGTACGTCTTTTCTTTTAACGACTTAAATTCCATTACGTCTATATATTACGAAAAAAATTTGTAATTTCCTTTTTTTAACAAAAATTTACTTTTTTATTTTGCAAAACCGCCGCCAACCGACAGAATTTCGCCCGTAACGTAGTCTGCATCGGCAAGATAAATGCAAGCCTTTGCAACGTCTTCGGGATAGCCTATTCTTCCGAGCGGAATACCGTCAATCAGCTGTTCCATTTCGTCGCCCGTCAAATGTGCGTTCATACCCGTATCGATAACGCCGGGGGATACGCAGTTTACGCGCACCTTCGAGGGAGCAAATTCTTTTGCAAGCGCCTTGGTAAAACTCATTACCGCGCCTTTCGATGCGGAATACGCAGCCTCGCAGCTTGCGCCCACTTCACCCCAAATCGAACCGATATTTATTATACAGCCGCCTCCGCAGCCGATCATTTTATCGGCAACCACACGGCAGCAGTGATACACGCCTTTAACGTTCACGTCGAATATTCTGTCCCAGTCCGAGGCAGTCGTGTCCTGAATAACGCGAATAAGTGAAACGCCCGCGTTATTGACAAGTACGTCAAGCTTATCGTAGATGCCGAAAAATTCCCTGAACATCGCCCTGACCTGCATTTCGTCCGAAACGTCGGCGCGGAGCAGTATCGGGCAGTAGCCGAGGATATTAAACTCTTCCTGAGTTGCAAGCGCGCTTTCTTCGTCGCTGTCGTAGTTTATGACGACCTCGTAACCCTGCTGCATAAATGCAAGAGCTATCGCCTTGCCTATTCCCTTTGTTCCGCCTGTAATCAACGCTGTTTTCATAAAATTAATTCCGTTATCCTTTGTACAGTTTGGTCGGGCGTCTGCCCGTCAGTGTCTATTACTATATCCGCCGCGCTTTCGTAAACGCTTGCCCTTTCACCGTAGAGTTTATGTATCCTTTCTTCAAGTCCGCCCGCAAGAAGGGGCCTTAAAGTATCGCCTTGCAGCCTTTCAATCAAGATCTGAGGCTTGGCGCGGAGATAAACTATTTTTCCCTTCGCTTTTAAAAGCTGAACGTTTTCTTCTTTTAAAAGGCATCCACCGCCCGTTGCTATAACAATACCGTCAAGTGCGGACAGCTTTCTGACTGCGTCGGTTTCAAGCTGTCTGAAATACTGCTCGCCGAAATTCCGAAAAATTTCCGTGATATTTCCGTGTTCTTTTACGATTTGCTCGTCCGTGTCGTAAATTTTTTTGCCCGAACTTTCAAGCAATTTTGCAACGGTGGTTTTACCGCTGCCCGGCATTCCCGCAAGCACTATATTCATAACTTAAAGCTTTCCGCCGCAAGAATATAGCTGTTTTTGCCGAAGCCGCATATTACTCCCTTGCAAACGGGCGAAATTACCGACGTCCGTCTGAACTCTTCACGCGCGTGAACGTTTGAAATATGCACCTCGATTACAGGAACGGTTACTGCCGAAATTGCGTCGCGTATCGCTATACTGTAATGAGTGAATGCCCCCGCGTTCAGAATCACGCCGTCAAAACCTTCCTTTTGCGCGGATTGAATTTTAGTGCAAATTTCGCCCTCTATATTCGACTGATAAAACTCGCACTTGTCCTCTTTGAAGTGCGCGGCGATTTCCGCGTTTATCTCTTCAAGGGTCTGCGTGCCGTAAATCCCCTTTTCTCTGACGCCCGTCATATTAAGATTGACGCCGTTCAAAAACAGAAATTTCATAACTCCTCCTTATACTGCGTATAAAGTATTTTTGCCTGCTTTGCGTCTGCGTTTTTACCGAAGTAAATACACTGCGAATAGTACGCCTGATAAAACAGCATTTGCTCGCCGTTCACGATTTTTTTGCCGAGTCCGTTTGCAATTTCAAGAAATTTGCTGACGGGCGGAACGTATATGAGGTCAACCGCAACTTCGCACAAATTTATAAGGTCTGCTCCTATCGGTGAAATGCCTTCCGTTTTGTGCATACCAACGCCGGTTGCGTTTATAATTGCGTAGTACGGTTTGTTATCAAGATTTTCCAAAACGGTGATACCGTCGAACTCGTCCGCAACAGCTTTTGCGTTTTGATAATTTTTATCGTATATAAATACGCGCGCGCCGCCGTCGGAAAGCTTTTTGGCAACGCTCCTGCCTGCGCCGCCCGCGCCTAAAAGCAGAACGGTTTTATCTTTAACGTCAACCCCTTCCACTTCGAGCATAAGCATAAAACCAAGTCCGTCCGTGTTGTAGCCCTTGCGGCTATGCGGGCAAACGGTGTTTACCGCACCGAAAGTTTTAGCGTCTCCGACGATTTCGTTTAGGTGAGGTATTACCGAAAGCTTGTACGGTATAGTCACGTTAAAGCCGTCATAAGTGCCAAGCAACTTTTCTATTTCGTTTTCAAACCGGTCTTCCGCTATAGAAATCCGCTCGTACGAAATTTTATTTCCCGTCTTTTGCGCGATAAAATTGTGAATTTGCGGACTTTGGGACTTTGATACGTCCTTGCCGATAACCGCGAGTTTAAGAGTTTTCATATTTCTCCTTTAAAACACCGTTACATTCCGCAATCAAATCCAAATAGTCTTTAACGGTAAGTTTTATTTCAACGCTTTCGCCCTCGCATTTGGGAGCTATAACCGAAATTTTGTCATCGTTATTTTTCTTATCGTACACGGCAAACTGTGCGGCTTTACGCACGTCGCCATAGACTGGAATTGCGCCGATTACCGAAGTTATTAAATTAATTATCGAATCGGCGTAACCGTCTTCGCACAGCCCGAGTTTTTTTGCTATATATAACTCGTAATAGGTGCCGATGAGTACGAACTCGCCGTGTGATTTTTTGCCGTAATAAAGTTCGAAGGCGTGACCCGTGGTGTGCCCCAAATTCAAAGTTTTTCTCGCGCCGTTTAAATCGTGTTCATCCACGGTAACGACGTGCGCCTTGTGCTGTATGCAGTCGGCTGTAATATCCTCTAAAAACTCAGGATTATTTAAATCGTCCGCGCTTTGAAGTTTTTGGTAAATACCTTTGTCGAGCGCGCCGTACTTGATAATTTCGCCGAGGCCGCAGTTGATTTCCCTGTCGGGCAAAGTCTTTAAAAACAGCGGGTCTACAATTACCTTTTCGGGTTGGTAGAACGAGCCCACAAGATTTTTGACCTTGTTGAAATCCACCGCCGTTTTCCCGCCCACCGAGCTGTCAACCTGCGACAAGAGGGTTGTCGGAATCTGCACGAGGTGAACGCCGCGCATATACAGCGATGCGGCAAGCCCAGCAATATCGCCGACTACGCCGCCGCCCAAAGCGACCACCGTTCCGCTACGCTTCAGACCCGCGTTTACCATTGACTGTAAAATCGCCGTAAGGGTCTTGATATTTTTGCTTTTTTCGCCCGCGCGGATAACCTTTACCGCTGCGCCGTTAAAAGTCTTTTCAATAAGTCCGCGGTAAAGCGAATAAACGTTGTCGTCCGTCACTACGAAAACGCCTCCGTCAATATGCGCGTACTTTTCAAACGCGCCGCTGCCGCAGTATATGACGCTTTTTTGCGTGTTTGTATTCAGCACTATTTCTTTCATATTATTTCAATAAGTTATAACGCTCTTTGACTTCGCTCATATTGTCGCCGCCAAGCCGTTTGGAAACAACGTCGGCAAGCGCGAAAGCGACTGCGCTTTCAAGTACTATTTCAGCCGCGCAGATTGCAGCGACGTCGCTGCGTTCTTTTGAAGCGGTCGCGGGCTTTTTAGTGATAAAATCAACCGTTTCAAGTCCGCGCATAAGGGTCGGAATGGGCTTCATTGCGGCGCGTAAAATAATTTCTTCGCCGTTGGACATTCCGCCCTCTATTCCGCCCGCGTTGTTAGTTTTGCGGCGGAATGCTCCGTCGTAATAAATGCGGTCGTGAACCTGACTTCCAGCAAGTTCGGCGGCTTTAAATCCGAGTCCAACTTCTACGCCCTTGATAGCCTGCACGCTCATAACCGCGCCGCAGAGAATTGCGTCAAGCTTATCGCCGTACTGCATACAACTGCCGAAACCACTTTTTAAACCTTTTATACGGATTTCAATTACTCCGCCTGCGGTATCGCCGAGCTCCTTTAATTCGTCTATCTTTTGCATTGCCTCACGCTCTTTATTGCCGTCAAGCATAAACAGCGGCTTGTCCTTCGCGCCTTCGAGCTGTTCGAAAACGTATTCGTTTTCGTCGGATATACCGCACACACTTTTAACGTAGCCCGATATATGAACGCCGAGAGCTTTTAAATACTGCATTGCAATACTGCCCGCAGCAACCCGCGCCGCCGTTTCCCTTGCGCTGGCGCGTTCCAGAACGTTGCGCGCGTCGGTCTGGTCGTACTTAATCATACCCGTAAGGTCGGCGTGTCCGGGGCGCACGCACGTTACTTGTTTTTGCGTGACGTCGCAGCCCTCGGGAGCCATATACTCTTTCCAGTTTTCGTAGTCTGCGTTTAAAATACTGAAACTTAAAGGACTGCCCAAAGTAAGGCGGTTTCTTACTCCGCTTAAAATTTCAACCTTGTCGCTTTCAATCTTCTGTCTGCCGCCCCTGCCGTAACCGCTTTGACGGAGCGCAAGATTGCGGTTGATTTCTTCGATATCAATTTCAAGATTTGAAGGCAAACCCTCGATTATTCCTATAAGAGCTTTGCCGTGCGATTCGCCCGCAGTCACAAGTTTCATATAATCTCCTATACGACGGCGCAGCCGTCAGCAGTAACTTCTATAGTTAAGGTTCCGTATTCGTCCGTTCTGTAAATATTTTTGCAACAGCCGCCGAGGTCCGACATTAAGTCGAGGCTTACGCCGTTGGTTGAAATGACGGCGATATCTGGGCTTGTCAAATCGTAAAAAGGCGTGTATAGAGCGTTTTTGCTGCCGTGGTCCGCAACTTTTAAAACGTTGCAGTTTTCAAGTCTGACGGTATGTCCTTTAAAGCTAAAATAATCGTCCCTGATTGTTTCGTTGTTATATTTGTCGCAAAGCGACTTCAGAACGGTATCCGAAACGTCGCTAGTAAAAAGAAAACTCGTCCCCGCATATTCAAGCCACATTACCGCGGAAGCGTTGTTCCGCGCCTCCAGGGATTTCGTATTTGCGAGTAAGTCCTGATATTCTCCGCTGTCGTTGCCCAACGGCGAAGGCGACAGAAACGAAAAGAAATAGCCGCTCTCCTCTTCGATTTTACACTCGCCGTACTGACTGATAGCCGCCACCGAGCCGCTTGCCGAAATGCAGAAATTTTTATATTCGTCGGTCGTGTACATAAAATTAAGACCGGGCATATATATTTTTTTAACCTTTTTGTAACGCACGATTTCAGCAAGTCCGCCGCAGTGTTCTGCGTTGACGTTCGTGCAAACGAGGTAATCTATAACGTCAATATCACATTTGTTTAAAAACTTCAAAATACGCGACTCGTTCGTCATACTGCCGTTACCGCCGTCGATAAGCATATTTTTGCCGTCGGGAAGTTCGATAATCGTACAATCGCCGTAACCCATGTCAACAAACCGCACTCGCATAACGCCCGCCTTTGCGCCTTTGTTTTTTACGACCATATAACTTGCAAGATACTTTACGGGAACGAAAATATTGGTAATTATGAGCGCGACAGCAATTGCAATAGATATGCACGCAACTATAATTGCCCTTATTTTATTTTTTGAAAGTTTTTTCTTCTGTTCCATTTCGTTTTAACTTATAAT
>JAIEAS010000180.1 GCA_029071285.1 Clostridia bacterium | reverse complement strand
AGTTTTAAAAGGGCGTTGAAGTTGTCGTTTAAAATATCCGATTCCGCGGGAGTGAGCGCGCCCTTCATCTGAAGAAGGGCGAGGGTGTTTTTCAGCTGTTCCAGCTCCTGCCTGTCGCTCTTGCCGAGGTTTTTTTGCAGAAGTCTGTCCGTAACAGAAATCGCGTGTTCGAGGCGCACGGTGGATTTTGCCGCGGGCACTTCGGCGCGCATTACGGGCTGCTGCTTTGCGGGCGCGGGAGTTGCGGGAAGCGAAGAAATTGCCACCTGACTTTGAATTACCGCCTGCTTTTTTTTTTTGGTTATTATGCACAAAAGACCGTACAGAAGATATCCCGCGCACCAGAATATGACCGCGGCAAGCACGGATACGGGCAGGGTCTGTTCGGTTACGAACGCCGCGAAGGTGAGCGCGGAATATGCGTTGACAAGATAAAAAAACGGTTTCTTCTGAGCCGCCTTTATCCTCTGAACGCATAGGGTTAAAAACAAGGTTGCGATAAATACCGCCGCAAACGACCCCCACACTATCCACATAAGGGCGTCGAACGAGATTTCGCCGATTTTTGAAAAAATTCCGTCAATAAATTCAGATAACATAAGCGTATAAATTATATCCGTCTTTTCATTACGAAAAGACGGATATTTTGTCAGAATTGCGCTTATTTTGCGGTTAATCCAGATTAATCTGTTCGCGCCTGAAAATATTGACTATTACCGAGGATATATCCTCTTCCTTCTTTTTGGTAATTACCGCAACAGCCTTTTTATAGAGCGCAAGCTGGGGGGAGTAAGTTCCCTTCAGGCGCGCCTCGTCCTTTCTGGAATACTTATAATCGATTATAATCGCCTTATCCCCTTTGAGTACGAGCAGGTCTATCGCGCCCTGAACAAGCACGCCGTCCGTTGCGTTCGTTTCGGGCAGAACCTCGTTTGCGGGAAGGTTGCACAAAAATTCCTGCTCCCTTAAAAGGGTTGCGCCCTTGACGCTTTCGAATACGGGCATATTTAAAATTTCGCTCAGCTCGTCCGCCTTTAAAAGTGCGGACTGCTCCTCTGTCATTTTTCCAGACGCTACGAAGCTTTCAATTTCCTTTGAAATTTCAGCCGCGTCCTTAACATTAAAGTCGCACAGCTCCAGAAACATGTGGTACGCCGTGCCGCGCTCCGCGCCCGTTTCAACCTCGTCCTCGGCGAACAGCTCGCGGGGCTTGAAGTAGTCGTGCTCGGAAAGCTGCAGAATTTTCGAAGCTGAGCTTTTAACCGGCAAATCCACGCTTTCGGCGCGGGGGTAGGGCTTCATAAATTTGCCCTTCAGATTTTCAAGCAGTTCCTTATCAGGCTCATGCAGCTGCGCGCTAACCTTTTCGCCCGCGGTAAAATCCTCGCGCGGGGGCAGCTCCTCGGGGGAGAACGCCGCCATATCGAAAAGCTTTGCATAGCACTTCGCGTCGGTGGCTTCGAGCGCGGAATATTCCTTGCACTCCTCCGCCATAACGTGCAGTCTGCACATTGCGCGCGTGCACGCAACGTAGAACAGATTGAGCTCGTTTTTCAGCTCCTCCGCTTCCGCGCGGTCTAAGGTCAACCGCCTTAATAGGGTTGAGCGCACGAGCATATTTTCGCCGTCGTGGCACCTCGGCGCGAACCCGAATTTCTCGTCGAAGGGCATCTCGATACTGTCCCTGCCTCTGTAGGTCGCGCACACGTCCGCGATTATGACGACGGGGAATTCAAGCCCCTTGCTCGCGTGCATAGTCATAACCTTTATACTGTCCGACGAAGCCGACGGCGGCGCGGGGATATCGTAGCCCGTATCTTTGAGCTTCGCGAGGAAGGCACAGACGGACAGGTTTTCGCCCTCTTTTGCAAGCCGTCTTAAATTTTTAAGCTTTTCGCCCCCGCCCGCGGAGTACGCCGCTTCCAGCGAGGTGCCCTGCAGAATTTTATCTATTATCTCCGCCGCGGACAGAACGTCCGACAGCTCTTTAAGTCTTGTTATAAGTCTGTTAAGCCTGTGAAGTTTTCTTGCGATAATATCGGTGTTTTCTTCCAGATATCTTTCGCAGCAGTCGCGGAAGGGCAGCGCCCTGCCGTTCTTTTTTTCGCCCTTGTAGGCGATGCGGATTTTGGCAAGCTCGTCGCAGTCCATTCCGCCGAGAGGCGATAAAAGCGCCGAAACTAATGGCACGTCCTGCTTTGAGTTGTCTACAAGCGACAGAATGTCTATCATCTGCTTGACCTCGGGACGGGTGCAGATATTCTGCTCCTTACTGCCCGCAACCGAGTAGCCCGCGTCCGACAGCGCGCGCACAATGCCGTTCGCCGCCGCGTTGCGCTTCCTCGTCAATATGCAGATATCCCCCGCCTGCGTGTCGACGTACTCACCGCTCTGCAAGTCGAAGTGCTTGCCCTTCAGCTCGCGCTCGACGATAGATAAAACCGCCAGCCCCTCGCGGGTGTGCTTAACCTGCTTCGCGCCCGATTTCACCGAGTACACCCCGGGCACACCGCCGTCCTCTTCGTCCTTGCCGAAGATATGAATTTCACTGCTGCCGCAGCCCGCAGGATAACCGCCGCCCGCAATCATTCTACTGCCCGCGGAATAGTCGAAGCCGCAGGTCGATACGGTCATTATCTGCGAGAAAAGCGCGTTCACGAAATCGAGCACGCCGTCCGAAGAGCGGAAGTTGTGGCTGAGCCTCAACGCGCTTCCCCCGCCGCCCTCGAACGAGTTGTACTTTTCCGCAAAGAACAGCGAGCGGCTGCCGCGGAAACCGTAAATCGCCTGCTTGACGTCGCCGACGAGGAAGATATTTTCCGCGCCGATTTTTGAAAGCAGTTCTTCCTGCACGGGGTTCACGTCCTGATACTCGTCCACGAAAACGAGGATGAACTTCTTGTTTATTTCCGCACGCACTCCGCCGTCTTCCAGAAGCTCCAGAGTCAAATGCTCGAGGTCGTTATAATCGAGCTTGTTTTCGTCGCGCTTAACCGCGGTGTACGCGGCGTCGAATTCCTTCAACACCTTGCCAAAAGCCGCGGCGGTTTTTCCGCTTTCGAAAAACGCTGCCATCTCCTGCGCCTCGTCCGCGATATCCTCGTGCAGGGCGTTATACCTTTTTAAAAGGCTCTCCTTAAAGGCTTTAAATCTTTCGCCCTCTTCCTTGTCCTCTTTGTCCGCGGGCTTGCGTGTTTTGGTTAAGGGGGGCAGTTGCTCGAAAAGTCCCGCGTGCGAAGCGTACTCTAAACTCTCGAGCATTTCGCCGAATATGGTCTGATACGCGGGATGGGGATTTGAAAATCCCGCGGCAAACTCTTCAACCGCTTCCTTTAAAGCGGTACACTTCTTTTTGATATCCGCGCAAAGCTGAGCGCAGACCTCGTCAAAGCCCGCGTCCGTGTAAACCTTTTCCGCGCCGTCCAGAATCGATAAATACCTCGCGGTGATGCGCAGTTTTTCGTATCCCTCAAGAACGAGGGCGCGCAAAAAGTTGTCGCTCCGCTTTTTGCGGTAGCATTTTAAAAGGTGTAAAAATTCTTCGTCTTCTGTATCGTAAAGCTTTTCGAAAACGCCGTCCAGTGCGCGGCGCTTGTAGTCCTTTGCCGCCGCGTCGTCCGCAGAAATTATGTCGAAAGTGCCGTCTATATCCAGCGCCTAAAAGTAAGTTCTGAAAAGCGTTGCACAGAACGCCTGAATGG
>JAIEAS010000018.1 GCA_029071285.1 Clostridia bacterium | reverse complement strand
ATTCGGAAATGGGCGATTTTGCGTTGCCCTGTTTCAAGTTCTCAAAAATTCTGAGGAAAAGTCCTGCGTTAATTGCCGAAGAACTTAAATCCGCGTATAAGACCGACGAAGTTATAAACGAGGTTTCCGCGATAAACGGGTATCTCAATTTCAGTGTAAATAAAACCGGACTGGCAAACGGCGTTTTAAGCGAAATTTTGAAAAACGGTGAAAATTACGGTAAGTCGGAAGATGGTAAGGGCAAGACTATCTGCATCGATTATTCTTCGGTGAATATTGCAAAGCCTTTTCATATCGGACATCTGTCGACTACGGTTATCGGCGGTGCGCTTTATAAGCTTTATAAATATCTTGGCTACAATGTTGTAGGCATAAACCATCTCGGCGACTACGGTACTCAGTTCGGTAAGTTGATTTGCGCGTATAAACACTGGGGCAATAAGAAAGACGTTGAAAAGGGCGGAATACACGCTATCAACGGTTTATACGTGCGTTTCAATAACGAAGCCGATGAACAAATGGAAAGCGAGGCGCGTGAATATTTCAGACTCATTGAAAACGGCGATAAAGAAACGAACGAAATTTTCGAGTGGTTTAAATCGCTTACATTAAAGTATGTGCAGACTATTTACGACAAGCTCGACATTAAGTTTGACAGCTATGCGGGCGAGCGGTTTTATTCCGATAAAATGCAACCCGTTATTGACGAGTTGAAAGAAAAGAACTTGTTGAAGGAAAGCAACGGCGCGCAGATAGTTGACCTTGAACCGTATGGTATGACGCCCTGTCTAATATTGCGTTCGGACGGTGCTACGCTGTACGCAACGCGTGATCTGGCTGCCGCAATTTACCGTAAAAATACTTACGATTTTTATAAGTGTCTGTATGTTGTTGCCTATCAGCAGAATTTGCATTTTAAACAGTTTTTTAAAGTACTTGAGCTTATGGGAAAGCCTTGGGCAAGCGATATGGTTCACGTGGCTTACGGAATGGTTTCGCTCGAAGACGGTGCAATGTCTACGAGAAAGGGCAACGTTGTCTGGCTTGAAGACGTCATAAGTAAGTGTATAGAAAAAGCGTATACGGTAGTTGCCGAAAAAAATCCCGATCTTAAAAATAAAAATGAAATTGCGGAAAAAGTCGGCATAGGCGCGGTAATATTCGGTGCGCTTTATAATAACAAGATTAAGGATATAGTTTTCTCGTACGACAGGGTTTTATCTTTCGAGGGAGAAACCAGCGTATACGTTCAGTATACCTGCGCAAGAGCAAATTCCGTGCTATTGAAGAGCGGGAACAATGAAGTTCTTCCCGAAAATTATCAACCTAATCCGCAGGAATTTGAGGTTGTAAAAGAGCTTGCCGCATTCCCCGAAACGTTGAAAGAGGCGGCTGAAAAGTACGAGCCTAGCTACATTGCGCGTTATGCCGTTGACCTTGCACAGAAGTTTAATAAATTTTACATCGAATGTAAAATTCTGACCGCAGAGGGCGAAGCGAAAGAATTCAGACTTGCATTGACCCGCGCAACGTTATATACGCTTAAAAGTGCGCTTGCGATTTTGGGAATAGGCGTTCCCGATAAAATGTAATATGATTAAAGGTATTATTTTTGATTTTGACGGCACGCTGCTGAATACTATCGGCGATATTCATAAAGTGCTTAATGATTGTCTGACCTGCTTCGGACTTAAAAATATCGATATTGAAGAATGCGCAAAACTTGTCGGACACGGAGCCCGCAAGCTGGTTGAGGACGCTGTCGGCGGTGAGATTTCTGACGACGTTTACAGACTTTACGCGCAAAAATTCAGCGAGAGTGAAAGCAATCTTACGACTTTGTACGACGGTGAAGAGGAAGTGCTTGGCGAGTTGCAAAGCCGCGGAATAAAGTTTGCTGTTGTTACAAATAAGCCTCAGCGGGCAACTGAAAACGTGTGCCGTAAATGGTTGTCAAAGTTTCGGTTCTGTGCGCTTTTGGGACAGAGCGGTGAATATCCTTTGAAGCCCGACCCGACTGCAACATTAAAAGCAATCGAAATTATGGGGCTGAATAAAGATGAGTGCATATTCGTCGGTGACGGCGAATCGGACGTGCAAACGGCAAAAAACGCGGGATTAAAGTGCATTTCCGTGCTTTGGGGCTACAGGAGCAAAGCTCAGCTGCAAGCAGAGGGTGCCTCTTGCTTTGCCGAAAAATTCTCGGATATTCTTAAATTTGTATAGTATATTTTGGTAAAATTTAGCAAAAATTTTATTGATATTTAAACTTTGTTATGTTATAATTTTTTTATAAAAACGTATTAAATTTTCGGAGGAAATAATAATGAAAAAATGCGCAGTTTGCGGCGAAATCGTAGCTGACGACGTAGAAGTATGCCCCGTTTGCAAGGCAAAGAAGTTTGAACCGGTTTCGGCGGACAGCAAGTACGCTTGCGAGCACGTTGTAGGCGAAGGAAAGGTTGAGGACAAAGAAGTTCTTGAAGGACTTCGCGCACACTTCAACGGCGAATGCACCGAAGTCGGTATGTATCTTGCTATGGCGAGAGTTGCCGAGCGCGAGGGTTATCCCGAAGTTGCTGAAGCGTACAAGCGTTACGCTTATGAAGAAGCAGAACACGCAGCTAAATTTGCAGAGCTTTTGGGCGAGGTTGTTACACCTTCAACCAAGAAAAATCTTGAACTTCGCGCAGCGGCGGAAGCAGGCGCATGCGAAGGCAAGCTTGCTATTGCAAAGCGCGCAAAGCAGTTGGGTTATGACGCTATTCACGACACCGTTCATGAAATGGCAAAGGACGAAGCAAGACACGGCGCAGGCTTTGCAGGAATGCTTAAAAGATATTTCGGCAAATAAGTCAATAAGCTAAATATAATAAAGAGGACAAGCTTTAATGCTTGTCCTTTTTTAGTTAATCATAGTCTTTTAAACCGAGTAAATAATCCACCGAAACATCAAAGAAAACGGCAATATCTGCAAGAACTGCAAGCGGAGGCTCCCGTTGTGATTTTTCATAATGCAGGTAGGTTACGCTGTTTAACTGTAACTTTTCAGCAAGTTGCTTTTGCGTAAGTCCGTTTTCTTCACGCAATTCTTTTAATCTTTGTCCCAAAATAATTTGCATTTCTACTTGACATATTACCATTT
>JAIEAS010000179.1:4587-11777 GCA_029071285.1 Clostridia bacterium | reverse complement strand
AGACGCAGCCGTAAACGAATTTTCCGACAAAGAAGGCGAGCTGCTTGTCGGCGTAGTCAGAAAAATCGACGCTAAAAACGTTTATATAGAGCTTGGCAAAGGTCAGGTAGAGGGCTTAATGCTTCCTTCCGATCAGGTCCCCGGAGAAAAATATAACGTAAACGATAAACTTAAAGTATTCGTTAAAAAGGTTAAAAACGGATTCCGCGGTGCGCAGGTGCTTGTAAGCCGCGCTTCCGCAGGACTCGTAAGAAAGCTTTTTGAAGAAGAAGTACCCGAAATTAAGCAGGGTACCGTAATCATAAAGGAAGTCAGCCGCGAAGCAGGCGCAAGAACCAAAATCGCTATTTATGCGGCAGACCCCAGAGTTGACGCAATAGGCGCGTGCGTGGGCAACAAAGGCGCAAGAGTTAACTCAATCGTTGAAGAATTAAAGGGCGAAAAAATCGATATTATCCCTTGGTCGGAAAATCCTTTGGAATTTATCGCAAAATCTTTATCGCCCGCAAAGGTCATTTCCGTTACCCAGCTTGACGGCGAAAATACTGCAATGGCAGTAGTTCCCGACGATAAGCTTTCGCTTGCAATCGGTAAGGACGGACAGAACGCCCGTCTTGCAGTAAGACTTACTGGTTGGAAAATTGACGTAAAGAGCGAATCTGCGGCGCGTAAGCTTGATATTGAGCATGCTGTTGAAGACGAGGCAGAAGTTGAAACGGCTGAAGAGGTTGACGGAGCAGAGTAATGCCCAAGACGAAAAAGATACCGCTCAGGATGTGCATTGCTTGCAGAGAGCTGAAAGAGAAGCGTGATATGTTGCGCGTCGTAAAAAACGGCGACGGTAATATTTTTATTGACTTTTCATCCAAAGCGGCGGGGCGCGGCGCGTACGTTTGCGACAACCCCGAGTGTATCGGTAAATTAAAGAAGCAGCGGCTTTTGAACAAGGTTTTTTCATGCGAGGTCGGCGGCGACGTTTATTCGGCAATCGAGGAGGAGTACTTTGGCGCAAAGTAAAGTTCGCAGTTATATCGGATTTTGCATTAAGGCAAGGAAAATTACTCTCGGTTCAAACGCCATAGGGACGTTGTCGGGCGGCGTATATCTTTTGATACTCGATAAAAAAGCCGCAAAAAATTCATTGAGATTTGCACTTAAATATAAAAGAAAATTCTCTTGTCCGCTTATGCTTTGCAGCGAAAATTTTGAAGACGTCGTATGCAAAAAGGAATGTAAGCTGGCGGCAATCAGGGATAAAAATTTAGCGGACGCAATTATAAACGGCGGCGATACGAATTACGAATTATATACCGAAGGCGGTGATTAGTTTATGGCAAATAGATACGAAGATATTGAAAATATAGGCAAGTTAATTTCAAGCGGCAAGGTGTCCGAAATCACTAAAAAAATAGGAGCCGCCGAGAAAAAGGTTGCCGAAATTCTGAAAAAGTTATCTGACTTGGAAAAGGATAAACAGGCTAAAAAGCTTGAAGAAGAAAGGCTTGCCGCAGAAAAAATTGCCGAGGAAGAGGCGGCTAAACGCGCCGCAGAACAAGCGGTAAAGGCAGCCGAGCAAGCCGCTGAACAAGTTAAGGAAACGGAAAAACCCGTACAGCCTGCCGCTAAAGCTGAAAGTCAGCCTGTCGCTAACGCTACGCCTAAGGAAAATAAAACGTTTGTAAATCACGATTCACGTCCGCAGAAGCCTGCGGTGCGTAATCCGCAGTTCAACAACAGATTTAATAACGGCGGCACGGGCGTTTCAAGACCTACACAACCGGCTCGTTTTACTGCACCTGCGGTTCCCGCTCCCGCAGCGCAGCCCGCGAAGAATAAAAACTTCGGTCCTGACAAAAAGAAACAGAGCTTTGACAGAACTTACGTTGAAAAAGACAGACGCACTATGTCAAAGCGCGCGCTTGTAAAACAGCAGGGCGCGAGCATTGAAGACTTTGACGAAAACAAGAGCGGTTACAGAAAGTTAAGATTAAAGAAAGATAAAAAACAGCAGAGCGCGCAGACAATTAAGATTGAACGCGCGGTCGTTACGACGAACGATATACCTTTAAAGACCCTTTCGGAAAAACTTGGTATTTCGGCGGTTGAAATTACCAAACGCCTTTTCAAAGAGGGCGTTATGAAAACGGTAAACGAGTCAATCGACTACGATACCGCGGCACTGGTTGCGGCTGGTCTTGGCATTGAGCTTGAATATAAGCCCGAAAAGACCGCGGAAGAAGTGCTTATCGAAAAGCAGGCGGATACCGTTGAAGAGATTGAAAGCCTCGTTCCCCGCGCTCCGGTTGTTACCGTTATGGGTCACGTAGACCACGGTAAAACGTCGCTTCTGGATTATATAAGAAAGACCAACGCTGCCGCAGGCGAAGCAGGCGGTATTACCCAGCATATAGGCGCTTATACGGTAACGGTGAAAGGTAAGGGTATTACATTTATCGATACCCCCGGACACGAGGCATTCACGGCAATGCGCGCGCGCGGCGCACAGGTTACGGATATCGTAATTCTCGTTGTTGCCGCCGATGACGGCATTATGCCTCAGACTATTGAAGCAATCAATCACGCAAAAGCCGCAAACGTTTCGATTATCGTTGCGGTAAACAAGATAGATAAAGCAGGCGCGAATATTGACAAGGTCAAGCAGGATTTAACCGGTTACGGACTTGTTCCCGAAGAATGGGGCGGCGATACGCTCATTTGCCCTATATCGTGCAAGACGGGTGAGGGAATCGATTCACTGTTGGAAAGCCTGCTGCTTATAGCCGAAATGAAAGAACTTTTGGCTAACCCTGCAAGAGAAGCGCGCGGCGTAATTATAGAAGCGCGCCTCGATAAGGGCAAAGGTCCCGTTGCTACGGTACTCGTTCAGAACGGAACTTTGCACACGGGCGACAATCTTATTTCTGGTACGGTTACGGGAAGAGTCCGTGCTATGATAGATGACAACGGCAAGCCCGTAAAAGAGGCGGGCCCTTCTATGGCGGTTAACGTCCTCGGACTTGAAGAAGTGCCTAATTCGGGCGACTCTATTTTTGCCGTTTCTCAGGCGCTTATGAAGCAGGTTATGGACGAGAGAAAGAGAAAGGAAAGCGACGCTATGATAAAGTCTGCGTCCAAAATTTCTCTCGACGAAGTATTCGGAAAAATTGCGGAAGGCAATATGAAGACTCTGAACCTCATAATAAAGGGCGACGTTCAGGGTTCGGTAGAAGCCGTAAAGCAGTCTGTTTCAAAACTTTCAAACGAAGAAGTGCAGGTTAAAGTAATTCACAGCGGCGCGGGTGCGGTAACCGAAACCGACGTAATGCTCGCCGATTCTTCAAATGCAATTATACTCGGCTTTAACGTGCGCCCCGATACAAAGGCAAAAGCACTTGCTGAAAGAAGCAAGGTAGACGTAAGGTCATACAGAATTATCTACGATTTACTGGACGATATCGAAGCTGCTCTTAAAGGTATGCTTTCGCCCAAGTATCACGAAGTATATCTCGGCAAATGCGAAGTGCGCCAGACGTTCAAAATTACAGGCGTCGGAAATATTGCAGGATGTTACGTGCTTGACGGTAAAATCGTCCGCGGCGGAAAACTGCGTATTTACCGTGACGACGTTCTCGTGGTTGAAGGCAACGTTCAGCAGCTCAAACGCTTTAAGGACGACGTTAAAGAAGTTGCATTCGGCTTTGAGTGCGGTTGCGCAATCGAAGGCTTCAACGATATTAAAGTCGGCGACATTATCGAATGTTATCTGATTGAACAGATAGCAGGTTAAGGTGTTTTATGAAAGGAACGAGAGGACAGCGGTTATCGGGTGAATTTCAGAAAGAAATTTCGTCGATAATTTCCGCTAAACTCAGAAACAAATATCCTGAAATGAGCGCGATTATCAGCGTAACCGAAGTTGACGTTGCACCCGATTTAAAAAGTGCAAACGTTTACGTAAGTATCTTTGATACCGTTAAAGAAAAGAGTGCGGAAACTTTCGGGATAATTAAAGAAAATGCAGGTTTTATCCGCCACGAGCTTTCAAAGGTCATGCGGGTAAGAACCGTTCCCGAACTCCGTTTTATATCCGACACGAGTATGGAATACGGTGCCAAAATTGATACAATACTAAACAGTCTGGAAACAGATAAATATGATAAATAATTCAGCTTTTGAAATAGCCGAAAAATTAAAGAAAGCGAACAGTATTGCGGTTTTTTGTCACGCAAGACCGGACGGCGACGCGCTCGGGGCAGGACTTGCTCTCTGCCTTGCGTTCCATAACGCAGGCAAATCGGCTGTTATGTGCTGTGAGGATTTACCGCCCGAAAAGTTTGCCTTTTTGCCGGCAATGAAACTGGTTAGGCGCGGACTTCCGACAAAGACAGAGTACGATACTTTTATAAGCGTTGACTGCGCGGACGTTTCGCGTATGAGCATTTTCGCGGACGCATATTCAAAGTTCGCGGGAACTACTATAAACATTGACCATCACGTTTCAAATTCTGGTTACGGAAAATTAAACTACGTAATCGATTGCCCCGCAACCTGTGAGGTGCTGACTGATTTGTTCAGTTTAGCCGGATTTGAAATTACCAAAGATATTGCGGATTTACTGCTTTTGGGACTTATAACCGACAGCGGAAACTTTACCCACCTTGACGTTGGAGAAAACACTTTTAAGACTGCGGCTAAGTTGAGAGCGGCGGGCGGCGACGTGAATTTAATCAACTATATGATGTTTTCACGCCAGCCCAAACAACGCGCTGTTTTATACGGCAGGGTTATGAATAAAATCCGCTTTGCCCTTGACGACAGACTGACTTTCATCGTTACGACGCTTGACGATATGGCTGAAACGGGAGCGGACAAAAGTCTTACTGAAGGCTTCGTCGATTTTCCCTTGACGGTAGACGGCGTAGAAGTTTCAATATCACTTTTGGAAGTGAAGAAAAATCATTACAAGGTTTCATTCAGAAGCAAGGGTAAAGTAAACGTAAACGCAGTTGCCGCAACATTTGGCGGCGGCGGTCACGTACTTGCAAGCGGTTGCGTTCTCGGCGGTGAGTTTGAAGAAGTAATCGAAAAACTTACGTACGCGGTTCAACAGAATTTATGACGGGCTTTATAATAGTCAATAAAGAGGTCGGGACGAGCTCCGCGCGGGAAGTCAGTATTATAAAGCGGCTTACGAATACGCCGTGCGGTCATATGGGAACGTTGGACCCTATGGCAAGCGGAGTGCTTCCGATAGCTATCGGCAACGCGGCGAGATTATTTGATTACTTTTTGAATAAGCGCAAAACGTATATTGCCGAGTTTAAATTTGGTGCGGACAGCGATACCCTTGACACGACTGGTTATATCACGGCAACGGGCGGCAGGGTGCCGCAGGAAAGCGAGATAGTACAAATTCTTCCGTCGCTGTGCGGCGAAGTTATGCAGATTCCGCCTAATTACAGTGCAAAAAACGTCGGCGGGAAGAGAGGGTATCAGCTTGCGCGGTTAGGCGTACAGTTCGAGCTTCCGCCTAAGAAAGTAAATATATATTCAATTAAATTTTTAGAAAAAAAATCGACAGACAGCTTCACGTTTGAAATCGAGTGCGGCGGTGGAACGTATATCCGCTCGATTGCGCGCGATTTGGGTAAAAGTTTAAATACCTGCGCTATAATGAGCGCACTTGTAAGGACGAGGAGCGGCTGTTTCGATATAAAAGACGCGGTTAAAACCGACGGACTTACACCTACAAACTTTGAAAATTT
Organism: Clostridia bacterium; assembly: GCA_029071285.1. Lineage (GTDB taxonomy): Bacteria > Bacillota > Clostridia > Christensenellales > Borkfalkiaceae > Coproplasma. The sequence goes on along the minus strand of JAIEAS010000179.1, from coordinate 6,012 downwards.
TATAATCGCTACGGACAGCGTTTTGCCGTTCGACAGCGTTTATCCGACTGAATACGAGGCAAAGAAATTATTCAACGGACTTTCCGTTCCTTGCGCGCTTTCGGACGGACTATATAAAATTTATTTTACAGACGGCTCGTTTTACGGACTTGCCGAAGCAAAAGCTAATAATTTAAAGGTCAGGACAAAACTATGTTAGAAATCATCAAGTACAATGAAGACGAGTATCCTTATCCCTGTTTGCTTGTATTGGGGTGCTTTGACGCGCTCCATATCGGGCATGCCGAACTGCTTAAAAAGGCAAAGCTGCAGGCAAAAATCAATGGTCTTGATTTGGGTATAATGATGTTCAACAACGGTAAGGGCGGCAGACAGGTTTATACTCTTGAAGAAAGACTTAAACTTCTTGAGCAGTTTAACCTCAAATTCGTACTTTTAGTTGATTACAACGACGAGTTGAAAAAGACGTCGCCTGAGGAGTTTTTAAGTAATATTGAAAACAAGCTGAACGTCAAAGGCTATATGAGCGGCAGAGATTTCCGTTTCGGCGCAGGCGCAAAAGGCAAATCGTCAACTCTTAAAGCGTATGCTGAAGACGACGACAACGGCGTTTGGTATATGCCCGTAAAGGATATAACCTACGTCGGTGAAAAAGTCAGCACGACGTTGATTAAAAACTGCATAGAACAGGAGGGTAATCTCGTAAAAGCAGGCGCGCTCTTGGGCAGAAATTATTCTGTTACGGGAATCGTAATCGAGGGTGCAAACCGCGGCAAAAAAGTCGTAGGTTTCCCTACCGTAAATATGAAGTATCCTCTTGATAAAGTTGAAGTTAAAAAAGGCGTATACAAAGTTAAATGCCTTGTCGGCGACGAAGAATTTGTAGGTATTGCAAATTACGGCGGACGTCCCACTTATAATGAATCAAGCGTGTTATTAGAGGCGCATATCGACGGATTTATCGGCTCGCTGTACGGCAGAGCGGTTACAATCGAGTTTGTCGAATTTTTAAGGGACACCCAAAAGTTTGACACTACAGCTGATTTAACCGCGCAGCTTAAACTTGACTTAAAGAGAGCAAGACTTAAAGTATGATAAAATTCGGACCAAGCGGCAACGGAGAGAGTTTCTACGCCGCAGGTTACAAGCATACCGAAGAGGCGGCGGCGTACTGCAAAAATTTCGGGCTTGATTGTTACGAGTATTCTTTCGGAAGAGGTATCCTCGTGTCTGAAGGTAAGGCGGTAACGATAGGTGAAGCGTTCAAGGCAGAAGGACTCGAATTCAGCGTTCACGCACCCTATTATATAAATTTTGCAAATCCTTCTGACGAGGCGGCGCAAAAGTCTTACGGCTACGTATTGGACAGCGCAAAGTTTTTGAAGCTTTTCGGCGGAAACCGTCTTGTATTTCATCCTGCCGCGC
>JAIEAS010000179.1:0-4577 GCA_029071285.1 Clostridia bacterium | reverse complement strand
CGCAAGGCAAACTGAGCAGAGAGCAGGCGGTGAATTTAACTGCGGACAGGCTCAAAGTTTTAAGAGATTATATTTATCTCAACGGCTATGAAGATTTGTATTTCTGTCCTGAAACCATGGGTAAGCTCGCTCAGGTTGGCACGCTTGAAGAGATAGTCGAATTTTGCAAGATTGACAAAATATATCTGCCGGCTGTTGACTTCGGGCATATCAATGCGCGGGAAATGGGCAGTTTAAAAACCGTAGACGATTACAAGCAGCGTCTGAAATATATGATTTCAGAGCTCGGCTATGAAAGAGTTAAACATTTCCACATGCACTTTTCAAAGATAATGTACGGCGGTAAGGGCGAGATAAAACATTTAACGTTTGAAGATACCGTTTACGGTCCCGAGTTTGAGCCTTTGGCAATAGCTTTGAAGCAACTTAAATTAGAGCCCTATATCGTAAGCGAGTCGGCAGGCACTCAAACAGAGGACGCCGCCGAAATGAAACGGATATACCGAAACGTTGACATATAATTTTTATTTTGATAAAATAAAATTCGGAAGTAAATAATGGTACAGACGAACGCGTCGAAAATTTTTAATTTGGTCGGAGCCGAAGCAGTATTGACGGAAGCCGCCGACTTAAGAAAATATCTTACCGGAATTTCAACTTCGTTCGGGTACGTTTTATCCGATGAAAACGGTTCGACTTTTTATACTGACACCCGCTATTTAGAGGGCGCTGTAAATGCGTTGAACGGCACGGAGATTACCGTAAAAAAATACGAAAGTCTTGAAAATATTTTAAAGCCCTATAAAAAAGTTGCAATTCCTGTCGCAAGAACCCTTTACAGCGATTATCAGAAATTGAAGTCGTTCGGGCTTGAAATTGCAGACAGTATGCCGGCGTTCGTTTCTGCAATGTCTGTAAAAGAGGACTACGAGCTGGCGCTGATTGAGCGGGCGTGCTCAATTGCGGACAAGGCGCTTATTTCACTTTTAGACAGCATAAAAGAGGGAATGAGCGAAAACGACGTTGCGGCGCAGCTCGAATACCTTATGCGCAAATTCGGCGCAAGCGGAACGAGCTTTGAAACCATAGTTGCTTTCGGCGAAAATTCAAGCGTTCCGCACCACGAAACGGGAACGCGCAAATTAAAGTTCGGCGACGTTATACTTATAGACTACGGCTGCAAATTCGGCGGATATTGCTCGGACTGTACAAGAACTTATCTGTTCGGCGACGATAAAAAACACGAAGATTTTAAAAAGGCGTACGCAAGCGTGTTACAGGCGCACAATCTCGTTAAAGAGCAGGTGACGTGCGGTATGACAGGTTGCGAGGCCGACGCCGTTGCGCGTGACTGCCTTAAAAAGCAAGGACTGGATAAATTTTTTACTCACGCTTTGGGACACGGAATAGGAATAAACGTTCACGAGTTTCCCACGTTATCGCCTAAGAGCAACAACGTTCTTTCGAACGGGATGGTTTTCTCGGACGAGCCCGGCGTTTATTTAGAAGGTGAGTTTGGAATAAGAATAGAGGACAGCATAACTTTGGACGAAGGCAAGGTTGTAAGCCTTACCGATACGGACAGAAAGCTGACTGTTTTATAAATACGTTTAATTAACAAGGAGAATAAATATGGCATCAATTTTAGCAGGCGACATCAGAAAGGGCACTACGTTTGAGTATAACGGCAAGGGCGTTTATACCGTAACGGAATTTCAGCACGTAAAACCCGGTAAGGGCGCGGCGTTCGTAAGAACTACGCTCAAAAACGTTGTAACCGGTCAGGTTCTTTCGGATATAACTTTCAACCCTACGGCAAAGCTTGAAACCGCGCAGGTTGAAACCAAAAAGATGACCTATTCATACACTGACGGCGAATTCTATTACTTTATGGATCCCGACTCGTTTGAAATGATTACTCTTAACCTCGACCAGGTTGAAGACGCACTCAAATATATCAAAGAAAACGATAACGTAACCATTAAGTTCCTTAAAGGTACGGCGTTCTCCGTTGAGCCTGAAAACTTCGTTGAACTTAAAATTACCGAGTGCGAGCCCGGCGTTAAGGGAAACACCGCAACCAACGCGATGAAAAACGCAGTTGTTGAAACGGGCGCAACCGTTCAGGTTCCTATGTTCGTCGAAGAGGGGGAAATTATCCGTATCGATACCCGTACCGGCGAATATATGTCGAGGGTCGGCAAATAATTGAAAGCCGTTATTCAGCGCGTAAAGCATACCGCGCTGTCAGTTGACGGAAAGCTTGTTTCGGAAATACCGTTCGGGCTTGCGGTGTATCTCGGCATTAAATGCGGCGACACCGAGGATAAGCCAAGCGTTATGGCTGGTAAGATCTCGAGATTGAGAATTTTCGAGGACGATAACGGTAAAATGAATTTATCCGTAAAGGACGTTAACGGTGAAATATTGTTGATTTCGCAGTTCACGCTTTACGGCGATTGTTCGCACGGAAACCGTCCGAGCTTTACCGATGCAGAGCGTCCGAAAGCCGCTGAAAAGCTTTACCTTTCAACTGCCGAAAAGCTCCGCGAACTCGGTCTGACGGTAAAGACGGGAGTATTCGGCGCGGATATGAAAATCGAACAGTTTAACGACGGTCCGGTTACCGTTATATACGAAATTTAAAATTTACAGGGCGAATCATCGCCCTGTTTAGATATATTAAGGAAATTCAGATGATAAAAAAAGATTTTGACGTTTTCATTGCTTATCATGGCAGCTACGATAAAAACGGAACCAAGTCCATATGTGACAGACTTTACGATTATCTAAAACAAAACGGTATAAGACCGTTTTATTTCCCGCGCTCGGATAAAGATACGTATAAAGCTAACATAATCGAAGTGTTAAGATCGAAGACTTTTATCTTGGTCAGCAATGAAAATATTCACGTTACTCAAAATAACGAAATCGACGTTGCGCACCACTATGAACTCGCCACCGAAATAGACGCTTTTTACGCATTAACGCAAGCGGGGACTGACGTTCACGTTCTTGATTCAAAGGTTCTTGTCTGCGGTGATTATATGGACAAAAGGAAGAAAGGGCAAGAAGCTGAGCTGCACGGTCTGTTTGCAAACCGCACTCACTTTTTCATGAATAACGAGGACGAGGAGCAATCTTTTGCCGAAGTTTTAAAGTGGATAAAAGAAAGGCTGAATTTAAGAAAAGACAGCAACGTTTGGCAGACTAGCCAAACTTCAACCGAGGTTAAGCAAATTTTTGTAAAACGCTCGTCAATGAGCCAGCAGATAGATTTGCCCAATATTTTGGCCCATTCCAAAAATATCAGGGCTATGGGCATTTCAAACAGCGAATTAACTTCAAAAATGGATCCCGAGGCGTTGCAGTTTGCTATAGACAGAGGAGCCACCGTCGAAATGCTGTTCCTTGACCCCGATTCGCTTTATACGGCAGCCAGGGAGAAGGAAGAGGGCTTGCGCGACGGCAGAATAAGAAACATAACGCTGAACAACATTGATACCGCAATCGATTTTAAGCTTCGTCTTCCCGAAAACCAGCGTGATAACTACAAAATGTATAAATACAGCAAAGTGCCGAGAATGAACGTTATTCTGCTTGATTCTTATGCAATTTTGCAGTATTACGCCAATTCCGAAGCGGGAATGCGCAATCCTTGCTTTTTAATCGAAAAGCAGGAAGTTTCGCCGTTGTACGATTTTTGTGAAGAAAGCTATTTGAAAATCAAAAACGTGTCGACCGAAATAGAGGTATAAAAAATGAAGTATATTCAGGAAAAAGATTTTGTACTTGAAAATATCAAAAAAGCGATAAGCTTGTTTTATAAGAACGACGGTTTTATAAAAACGCAAAAATCAAAGTTCGATTTAGTTACCGACGTGGATAAAAATATCGAAGCTTATCTTAAAGACGCAATATTTCATTCATATCCTCAGGATAATATAATAAGTGAAGAAACCCTTCCGCTCGCGCAAATAAAAGGCAGAACGTGGATAATCGACCCTATTGACGGAACGTGCAATATGGCTCACGGCATAAAAATGTGCGGCGTGCAGTGCGCTCTGGTTGAAGACGGCGAGCTTGTGATGTCCGTCATCGTTCTTCCTGATTCAATCGAAGAATACTTTGCAATCAAAAATTACGGCGCATATCTGAACGATAAAAAAATATCAGTCAGCTCGGAAACGAGTTTGGAAAATTCTATCGTAAGCTTCGGCGACTATTCGCACAAAGCAACCGATTTTGCGTTGAAGCAGCATATAGCGATAGGCAAATTATATCCTCAGGTCGCTAAAATAAGAATGTACGGAGCGGCTTGCTACGATTTCTCTTTTGCGGCAAGCGGAAAAATAGACGGCACGGTTGTTTTGACAAACAATCTCTGGGATTTGTGCCCCGGTCTTTTGCTGTGTATCGAAGCGGGCGCTATCGTAACAAACGTAGAAGGTAAGCCTTTCAAATTCGGCGATTTCGGCGTTATTTTGTCCTCAAACGCAAACCTTCAAAGCAAAATATTAGAAAGCTTTAACGCCTGATGAACAAATTTTTCGGACATTTAAAAACCGTAATAAGGC
>JAIEAS010000178.1 GCA_029071285.1 Clostridia bacterium | reverse complement strand
CAATCTTTTCCGCACGCCTTTCCACGCGCTTTTCTTTGAGTGCGGCGCGCTTGTCGATAACCGCCTGCTTGCGCTCCGCGCGCTTTTTCGCAATCAGTTCCTTGCGTTCGAGTTTCTTCTGTTTGAGTGCGGCGCGCTTTTCAATCTTTTTCTGTTTCAGCTCCGCCTTCTTCATCAGCTTTTGCTCTTTCTTCTGTGCGCGGGCCTTTGCCGCTTCCAGACGCTTTTCTGCCGCCGCGTCCTCTTTGGCTTTCGCCTTTTTCATCTTGTTGTTCTGTTTGTTGTTCTGCTTGGGCGAAGAAGTCTTTTTTACCGATTTCGCCGTCTTTTTTGCAGGTGTCTTTTGCGCGTTCACGTCTGCCGCGGACGTTTGGTTTTCCGCCGCAATGCGCTCTACTTTCTTTGCGCCGCTCGATTTGTTTTTACCGATATTCTGTTCCATAACTCCTCCTTAAATGGCAAAGACGTGCTTGCCGATGACCGTCACCGTCTGACGGTTGAAAATCCACGCGCTGGTCGCCACGGCGGGGTTGTAGTAATAGATACAACCATAGGTAGGGTCCCAGCCGTTGAGCGCGTCACGCGCCGCGTCGTATGCGGTCTGGTTGGGCTCTAAGTTGATTTGCCCGTCCGATACCGCGGTGAATGCGCTCGGTTGATAGATGACGCCCGCAATCGTGTTCGGGAACGAGGAGCTGCGCACGCGGTTCATAATGACCGCGCCGATCGCCACTTGACCCGTGTAGCTTTCCCCTCTGCCTTCCGCATAGATACACTTTGCAAGAAGATAGAGGTCGGACGAAGTGTAGTTCGAAGAACCCGAACTGCTGCCGGAGCTGCTGCCCGAATTCCCTTTGTCGAGAGCGTTGTAAGATTCGTTCATGCCGAGCGCCTTATACGTCGCTTTGCCGACAATGCCGTCCGCAGTAATCCCGTTCTTTTTCTGGAACTTGATCACTGCCTGTTTGGTTCCCGCGCCGTAAACGCCGTCTACCGCGCCCGAGTAATAGCCCCATTGCTTCAATCTGCGCTGAACTTCCTTTACCTCGCTGCCCTTGCTCCCCTGACGGAGAACGGCAGTTTCGACAATAGCAGTCTGCGCCGTATCGGCTGCGTCGTCCGCGCGGGTGACGGTGTAAGCCGTAATGCCCGCGGCGGCGGTTGCGGAGAGCGCAAGCGTCAACGCGCCGATTGCCAAAAACTTCTTCATAAATTCCTCCTATGCGTAATGTGCGCAGTCGGAAAAATTTTATGCGGAAATTTTTTCGGTATCAAAAAATCCGATTGAGGGTTGCCTCAATCGGATTTGTTACTCTTGCGCAATGCATAAAAAACGTGTGCTCTTCTAACATGGATAGTTAGAATACTATAATATCAATTGCTCCCAATTACATTTCTCGAATGCTTTCCGATATAAAATTTCGCCTTTTCTTTCCAATCTAAAGAATTTGTCCATTCGTATGTTGTGGGCAAAAAAGATTTTATATTCCCCTTCATGGTCTTGAACGGCTCGTCGTAACAGACGACGGAAGACGGCTTTATTACTTCCAACATCCTATTGTATCCCAACATAAATTCTTCTTCATTGTTTTCTCTATAATAAGTACAGACGGCAACAACCGAACCCTGTTCTACCCCGTCAAAACAAAACTCAAAGCTGCTTTTATCTCCCCAACTGATGGTCGGGATAACGCGCAACCCTAAACTTTGCCAAAACGCTCCACACCATCTGTTTTTGAAAACACTATAAATCTGTAATGCTTTCGGCATATCGGTAAAGATACTGAAATCGGGAGAAAGCAATGCATAGTATTGTTTGAGTTTTTCAATTTCATCAAACGCTTTATCGTAAACTTTATCGAACAACCAATCATATGTAAAGAAATGTATTGTTTTATATGCGTTTTCCGCATCGTTATTTTTGGCATTTGTATAGCTTAATAAACTGATAGTATCCATATCAATGTCTTGCTTTTTGATAAACGGTATCTGATACTGTCCGTCCATTCTCAATTCGTTTCTAACCAATTCTCTTTTATGTTGTTTCTTTTTTAATTCGTATTCTGTTAATTTGAACATATTCCCCTCTAAAATATTATATATATCTGGGATTTTCAACTTCATCCCAAATATCCTTTATCCGCTTACCGTCAATATTCGCTTTTTCGCTGAATTCATTTTCCGTACTATATTCCTGCTTGAATCGCTCACAAGAAAATACTATTTTATACGCCTCAACCGTATGATTTCCATATAAAAATACTTCATAGATCTCACCTTTGTAATTAAATTGCATTTCACTGTAAAAAAACAGTCCACGAATAAATTCTTCAAAATCCGCCTTGAAAGGGAGTCCTTGCCTGTACTGCTCCCGCGCATGTGAAAGCGAAACCAACATAGGGTAACTTATACCATGCCAATCCTCCATTTCCCTATTGTCGCATCCGCGCCGCCAACCGCATTTTTTACAATCTTCGTATAACCCATATTCATTATGAACGACAGGATATCCGCAAATCTCACACGGTATTATTTCGGTTTTGACCTCTTTATCTGTAATAGTTTTCATCATTTTGTCTCCTCAGGATATTGATTATAATCTGGATTGATCCATTCCGTTATTCGGTGTGGTTTATCATTCATCCAATACCAATCATGGTCATGCGGAAATTTATGAGTATGATTAGAATCAGTATGGCTATAATCTCTATTTCGAATCACCTTTCCTTCCCAGTCATACCATCTACTTTGAACTTTTACCTCATTCACATATAAATCAGAACGTGAATTTGGTTTACCTCTTGTGGGCAAGCCGCCGCGTTTCCCATATATAATTGTCGTTCCCCCGCTCGGCACTCCGCCTCCTCCCATTATACCACCTCTCATCAATATTTGTATCATATAATCTTAAAGATACCTGTTTTTATTATAACATGAAATATAATGCAGAAATTGAATAACTGAAATATTATTTCGATTAAAATCCGCATACAAAATTTTTTTCACTACATGCCATACGCAAAAAGCGGAGCTGTTCTTTCGAACATCTCCGCTTTTTGGCTGCTCCTGTCAGACTCGTAAGGAGCGGATTTATCCGCGACGGAATAGGATATCGCTGCGCGGTAAATAAGAAACCGCGCCGATTCCGTCACAGACGACTCGGCTAAGGGCGTGCGCTAATAGGCGCACGTAAAAAGCGGAGCTGTTCTTTCGAACATCTCCGCTTTTTGGCTGCTCCTGTCAGACTCGAACTGACGACACCGCGGTTAACAGCCGCGTGCTCTACCGACTGAGCTAAGGAGCAATGAAAAGGTGGCAACTACCTATCCTCCCGTCCTGCTAAGGAAAGTACTTTCGGCGTAAGAGAGCTTAACTTCTGTGTTCGGTATGGGAACAGGTGGGTCCTCTCTGCTATCGTCACCA
>JAIEAS010000177.1 GCA_029071285.1 Clostridia bacterium | reverse complement strand
CCCATCACCAACGCCGTTTACGAAGCTTGCTTCTTATCGCACGCGTTCGAGGGCGGCGACGGCGCAAAGACCTGTATGCAGATTATTTTGAAGCTTTTCGAGCGCGAAACCAAAAGCGAATTTTAAAAATGAAAGGCAGAAAAATTTATTACCTTTTTATCTTTTTGGGAATGGCTGCGCTGATAGTCTGTATGGTAATCGGCGCGCTGTACCGGATGGACTGGCTCATTTTGATGGGCTTCGGAATTTGTATCGTCGATTTTCTCGCGGTCGGTATAACCTACGGAATAAAGTTTTTAATTGAGCTTGACAGAGATTTAAAGGAAAGTGCCAAGGAAGAGCGCACGCCCGAAAAGGAAGCCGAACTTCTGGAAAAAGTAAATACCGCAAGCAACCGTGAAGAAAGTATGAGGGCGCAGGCGGAGTATTATGGCAACGGCGCCGACGGCGTCGGCGAGCTGATTGCAACTTCGTTCGGCTTATCAAAGGAAAGCAGAGAGGAGTTTAAAAAGTCGTCGGTAAAGGATAAGTTAAAAGTCGTTGCAATTTTCGGCTGGTTCGGACTGACGCTTTTGATTTTTTTCGTCGGCATAACTTTATCGAATGCAGCCATTCAGCCCGCAGGCTTTGTGTTAATGGGTTGCGGCGGCGGTTCGTTCTTTCTGACTTTGATAGTCTTTGCAATATATTCGGCAGTCGAACGCCGTTCCTATTACAGAGGCGTAAGTAAAAGAAAAAAATCAGTCGAACGCTTAGGCAGAAGTTCTTGCCGGACGCGGACTGGCGTCGTAAAGCGGTGTGAAATTCACAGCCAGTACAAAGTCGGAAGGCGCACTCCCAGAATAAGCGGAACGCTCTATCAGATCTGGGTCTGGACTTCAGACAAAGAACCGCTTATTCGTCTTGTCTGCTCGCGCAGGTATCAGAAGTACGAAAAAGTAACCTTTACCGAAAGGCGCGGACTTATAAAAAAGTACAGAATAGTAGAATAATCAGTTTAAAATTTTTTAACATATATGAGGCACAATTTTGATTAGAGAAGATTTACGAAACGTGGCTATAATTGCGCACGTTGACCACGGCAAAACTACGCTTGTAGACGCAATGCTGAAGCAGAGCCATACCTTCCGCGACAATCAGGCGGTTGAAGAAAGGGTTATGGACTCAAACGATCTGGAACGCGAGAGGGGCATAACCATACTCGCAAAAAATACTTCTATCCGCTATAAGGGTGTGAAAATCAACGTCGTAGACACTCCGGGACACGCCGACTTTTCGGGCGAGGTTGAAAGGGTTATGATGATGGTGAACGGCGTTCTCGTTCTCGTTGACGCCGCCGAAGGACCCATGCCGCAGACCCGCTTCGTCGTACAGAAAGCGCTTGAAATGGGGCACAGGCTGATTATCGTCGTAAATAAAATCGACCGCCCCGACGCAAGGCTTAACGAGGTTCAGGACGAAATTTTAGAGCTTTTGTTAGAGCTCGACGCTTCCGACGACCAGCTTATGAGCCCCGTTGTATGGTGTTCGGGCAGGGACGGCACGGCAACCCTTGACCTGAACGAAAAAGGCAAGGATTTAACTCCGCTGTTTGAAACTATATTAAGCCACATAAAACCCATGGAAGTGGACGACAAGGGCGCGGCTCAGTTGCTCGTTTCCTCGATAGACTACAACGACTACGTCGGACGAATCGGCATAGGCAGAATCGAACGCGGTGAAGTAAAGCAGGGACAGGCCGTTACCGTAACCAACTACAATGACGTTCACCTTAGAAATCCCGGGAAAATCGTCAATCTGTATCAGATCGAGGGTTTGCAGCGCACCCCTTGCGAGAGCGCGAAAGCGGGCGATATCGTATGCTTTTCGGGACTTGAAAAAATCAATATCGGCGACACCGTTTGCTCGCCGACCGGCGGGGCCGCGCTCAGAGTCGTACCAGTCCCAGAGCCGCCGGGAGCGATGGCCGGCTCTGTCA
>JAIEAS010000176.1 GCA_029071285.1 Clostridia bacterium | reverse complement strand
GATTGCACTGTCCGCCAACGGATAGTCAACGGAATAATTACTTTCCACGCAAGGCTCAAAGCTTACTTTCTGCGCTTTATTTAAATTTTCGGCAACGCAACCCGAATACGCGCGCACAAGTCCGCCCGCGCCGAGTTTTATTCCGCCGAAGTAACGGGTTACGACAACCGCAACTTCAAACAGCTTATTGGACTTTAAAACTTCGAGCATAGGCATACCCGCAGTGCCCTGCGGCTCGCCGTCGTCGGAAAAGCGTAAAAAATTGCCTAAATTGTCGCAAATATATGCGTAGCAGTTGTGAGTTGCGTCGGGATAATCTGCGCGAATTTTTTCAATAAAAGCTTTTGCCTCTTCCTCGCCGCACACGTGCTTTGAAGCAGTTATAAAGCGGGACTTTTCAATTATCTTTTCGGTTTGAGTTTCGCCGCTTAATGAAAGATATTTTTCAAGCATTATTTCAGATTAATTTTTACGTGAACCTTTTTGCCCTTGTGAATTACGTCACTGTCTTTCACAAGCAGATTTATATCGGTAACCTTACCGTCGTTCAGCGATACGCCGCCCTGCTGGATAAGCCTGCGCGCTTCGCCGTTGGACTGGCAGATACCTGCCGAGACAAGCACGTTTATAATTGTAGGGTTTTCAACACTGACTTCTTTTTCGGGCAATTCGCCGCCGCCGCCGAACGCAGCTTTCGCCTGCGCCTGCGCTTCGTTTGCTTTTTGCTCGCCGTGAACGAGTTTAGTCAGCTCATAAGCAAGAGTTTCTTTTGCTTTGTTTATGCGTTCATCGTTGAATTTTGTAAGTTCTTTAATTTCTTCAAGCGGCAAAAAAGTCAAAAGCTTTAAGCACTTTTCAACGTCGCTGTCGGCAACATTGCGCCAGTACTGATAAAACTCATAAGGGCTTGTCTTACTTTCGTCAAGCCAAATTGCACCCTTTTCGGTCTTGCCCATTTTCTTGCCCTCGCTTGTGGTAAGCAAGGTAAAAGTCATTGCGTATGCGGGCTTTTTCTCTTTAACTCGAATCAGGTTTGCTCCTGCAAGAATGTTAGACCACTGGTCGTCACCGCCGAGTTCCAAAACGCAGCCATACTCTTTGAAAAGATGTAAAAAGTCATATCCCTGCATGGGCATATAATTGAATTCCAAAAACGAAAGACCGCGCTCTAAACGCGTTTCAAAACACTTTGCCCGAAGCATTTCATTTACGGAAAAGTGTGTTCCGATATCGCGGATAAAATCGAGGTAGTTCAACTTCAGAAGCCAGTCGGCGTTGTTGACTATAATTGCGGCATTTTTGCCTTCAAAGCTTATAAACTTTGACATTTGTTTTTTGAAGCATTCAACGTGGTAGCTGATAGTTTCCTTGGTCATCATTTTACGCATATCGGTCTTGCCCGTAGGGTCACCTATCATGGCTGTGCCACCGCCGATTAATATTATGGGTTTATGACCCGCCGCCTGCATATGCTTCATTGCAATAAGCTGCATAAAGTGACCGACGTGCAGACTGTCCGCCGTAGGGTCGAAGCCTGTATAAAAAGTTACGCTTTCACTACCAAGTAATTTATACAAATCTTCCTCGTACACCGTCTGTTTTACAAATCCTCTCTCGCGGAGGGTGTCCATTACATTTGCCATAATTTGCTCCTTTAAATTAATTTTAACACCCATACCGAAAATTTGCAACAAAAAAGCGGTTTATATCTTTTAAACCGCTTCATAAATCAGTCAGTGAAAAAATCGTCCTTGTTAAGGTGTTCCCTCGCTTTTTCGATTGCCCGTTTTTCAATACGCGAAATATACGACCGTGAAATATTCAGTTTTTTAGCGACCTCTCTCTGAGGCATTGCCGCTCCGTCTTCAAGCCCGTACCTAAGCGACAAAATTGCAAACTCGCGCTCGTCTAAAAACTTTTTTAAAAAAGCCACAAATTTTTCGCGTTGAATACTCTTTTCAACCTGAGCGAAAACGCTGTCTTCTTTTTCTGCTAAAAGGTCTATAAGAGTAAGCTCGTTACCGTCCTTATCAACGCCTACGGGGTCTGAAAGAGAAACGTTGTTTTTATGCTTTTTGCCCGAGCGCAAAAGCATTAAAATTTCGTTTTCGATACACCGCGCCGTATATGTCGCAAGCTGTGTGCCCTTGCCGTCCTTGTATGTATTAATCGCTTTTATAAGCCCTATCGAGCCGACAGAAATCAAATCGTCGGTTTCGGCCGCACCGGTGTACTTTTTGACTATATGCGCGACAAGGCGCATGTTGTGGCGGATTAAAATATCCCTTGCTTCCTTGTCTCCCTCGCGGGCAAGTTTAAGATACTTTTTTTCGTCCTCGGGCGAAAGCGGTTTGGGGAACGTGCCTTTATTCTGCACCGTTCCCGTGAAGAAAAATATTCTGCCGAACAGCAGATTTAATAAATCAAATACCATACGCTACCTTTATATTCGTAGTGTATGAAATTGACAGGTTGTACTATTCAGTTTTGGTTTGTCCTAAATTTTATCAAATTAAAACGCCGCCCGCATTTTGCGCGGGCGGCGTTATTAAATAATGTTAATCTAATTCGAAAGCTCCGGTGTAAAGCTGATAATACTTGCCTTTTTGCGCAATAAGCTGTTCATGGTCGCCGCGCTCGATAATTTCGCCGTGTTCCAGAACCATAATCGCATGGCTGTTTCTTACGGTGGAAAGTCTGTGCGCGATTACGAATACCGTTCTGCCCTCCATAAGTTTATCCATACCCTGCTCGATAAGCTTTTCAGTTCGGGTATCGATTGACGAAGTCGCCTCGTCGAGAATAAGCACAGGGCACTCGGAAACCATTGCCCGGGCAATTGCAAGCAACTGTCTTTGACCCTGCGAAAGGTTAGAGCCGTCGCCCGTTATAACGGTATTATACCCTTCGGGCAAATGAGTAATAAAGAAATCTGCGTTTGCAAGCTTTGCGGCATCGATACACTCTTCGTCTGTTGCGTTAAGCCTGCCGTAACGGATATTGTCCATTACGGTACCTGTAAATAAGTGCGTATCCTGCAAAACCACGCCGAGCGACTTTCTTAAATCGTCCTTGTTAATCGATTTTATGTCAAGTCCGTCGTAAGTAATTTCACCCGACTGAATATCGTAAAAACGGTTTATGAGGTTAGTGATAGTAGTCTTACCCGCGCCCGTTGAACCGACAAACGCAATTTTCTGCCCCGGCTTTGCGTAAAGGCTGATATTCTTTAAAATGACTTTTTCTTCCGTGTAGCCAAATACAACGTTGTTAAACCGTATATCGCCCTTTAAGGGAATATACTCAAACGAGCCGTCCGAAGCAGGCTTTTTCCACGCCCACTTCCCGTCAACGTGTTCGAGCGTAATATCGCCCCCCTCGTCTTCGGGCTTGGTGTCAACCATTTCAAAAATACGTTCCGCACCCGCAAGCGCCATAACTATTGCATTGAACTGCTGTGATACCTGCATGACGGGGTTATTGAACTGTCTTGAAAATGAAAGAAACGAAACGAGCATACCGGCGCAAGTTGCAATTCCTCCGCCGCTCAGAGCGGTGTAACCCGACAACAAACCTATTTCGGTACCCGTAACCGTTAGGACAAATCCCACAACGGCAACGAGAACGTATTGCAGATAACCGAGGTTGTTGTTGATAGGTCCTAGAATAAAGGCGAAAGTATTTGCATTTCTGCCCGCGATATTAAGTTCGTCGTTTACTACTTTGAATTGCTCGCGAGCCTTCTGTTCGTGACAGAATACCTTTATTACCTTTTGCCCTTCTGTCATTTCCTCAACGTAGCCGTTGAGCGCACCGAGCGCTTGCTGCTGTTTCAGGAAGTTTTTAGCCGACCTCTGTCCTACGTTCTTTATAATAAATACCATAAGCGCAAGCACGACTAAAACTATCAGCGTCAAGGTAAAGCTGTAATACACCATAAACGCAAACACGAAAATGAAAGTAAGCGCAGCTGAAATCATCTGCGGAATTGTCTGTGAAAGAAGCTGGCGCATCGTGTCTATATCGTTGGTGTAAAGGCTCATTATATCGCCGTGGGTGTGCGTATCAAAGTACTTCAAAGGAAGCTTCTGCATTTTCGAGAACATCTCGTCGCGCATCTTTTTAAGCGTACCTTGAGCAATAAGCATCATAATGTAGTTATATGCAAATGAAGAAAGCACTCCGGCAATATATATACTTCCCATTAAGATAACGTTCATCCAAATTACGTTTGCGTCTATTGCGGGATGCTCTTCGGATATTATGAGTTCTTTTACAATAACCGCAAGGCGGGACGACGCCACTACGTTCGCCGCAGATGAAAGAAGCACGAAAATAACTACGAAAACCATTGCGGCTTTATAGCGCGAAAAAGCATACGAAAGAAGACGTTTCAAAGTCTTCATAGGTTTTTTTGCGCCCTTGCCCCTGCCGGTCGGAACGCCTCTGCCGCCCATACCTCTCATGGGACTACTCATCTTTATCACCTCCCTTCATCTGGGATTCGTATACTTCCCTGTAAATTCCGTTTGATTTAATAAGCTGGTCGTGCGTGCCGAGACTTGCAATTTTGCCCTCGTCAAGCACGATAATTTTATCCGAGTCCTGAACGGAAGCTATGCGCTGTGCAATAATAATTTTAGTGGTCTGCGGCGCATATTTTTTAAGGGACTCGCGGATAAGCGCGTCCGTCTTGGTATCCACTGCAGAAGTTGAATCGTCAAAAATTATAACGTACGGCTTTTTTAAAAGAGCGCGGGCAATACAGAGCCTTTGCTTCTGACCGCCAGAAACGTTTACGCCGCCTTGACCCAAATCGTAATTAAAACCGCCGGGGAGCGCATCTATAAACTCCTCTGCGCAAGCCTGCCTTGCGGCAAAGCGCAACTCTTCGTCCGTTGCGTTTTCATCACCCCAACGGAGGTTTTCCGCAACTGTGCCCGAGAACAAAACGTTCTTCTGCAAAACCATTGCAACCTTATTTCTGAGAACGTCAAGGTTATAATCCTTTACGTTTACGCCGCCCACTTTCACAGTACCGCCCGTAGTATCGTAAAGTCTAGGAATGAGCGACACGAGCGAGGTTTTACCCGAGCCCGTTGCGCCGATTATACCGACAGTTTCGCCCGCGTTTATATGTATGTTTATATCTTGCAATACGCTGACTTCCGACTTTTGCGAGTATGCAAAGCTTACGTTTTCAAAATCGACGGAGCCGTCTTTGATTTCAGATACGGGGTTTTCGGGCTTTGGCAAAGTAGTCTTTTCGTTGAGAACTTCGCAAATTCTGTCCATACTTCCCTTCGAAAGCGAAATGAAGTTGATGCACATAGCAACCATTATTACGCCTTGCATAATCTGCATAGCATACGAAATAAGCGCCTGTATATCGTCAGGTTTAACGTTACCAGCGATATTGCCCATAACCATATTCGAGCCGACTACGAGTATTACAATTATGGTTGCGAACATTGCAAACATAACGCAGGGCATCATTATGGTGAGTATTCTTTCAGCCTTGACCGAATAATTATAAACGTCCTGCGTAGCGGCGTGCATTTTCTGAATTTCGCGCTCTTCACGCACGTATGACTTAACCACTCTTATCGCAGTTAAATCTTCCTGCACGACCGAATTAAGCTTGTCGTATTTTTTGAACATCGTTCTGAAATACGGCATTACTCTGAGCATACAGACGGCTACGACTATGGCAAGGAAAACCGCCGCACCGACGAAAATTCCCGCCATTGAAGGCTCTATAACGCAAGTCATTGCGATTGCCGATATAAAAAGTATCGGCGCGCGCACTAACATTCTTATACACATCTGATAAGCGTTCTGCACGTTAGTTACGTCAGTGGTTATTCTGGTAATAAGGCTTGAAGTTGAAAAATTGTCAATATTCGCAAACGAGTAAGTCTGCAAATTGTTGTACATATCTTCCCTTAAATTATGCGCAAATCCGCTTGAAGCAGTTGCTGCGAGACGCGCTCCTATTACTCCGCAGAAAAGAGCGAACAGCGCGCAAACTACCATTGCAACCGAGCAGATAATAATTATTTTCGTATTTACCTGATATGCGCTGTTCTCTGAAAGCAGTCTTAACTCGCGGATAATAAAAGTCGTAAGCCAGGGAATTAAAATTTCCATAGCGGCCTCACCCACCATAAATATAGGGCAGAGAATTGAAGCCTTTTTGTATTCCCTTACGCTTTTAAGCAAGGTTTTTAACATATACTCTCCTTTAAAT
>JAIEAS010000175.1 GCA_029071285.1 Clostridia bacterium | reverse complement strand
ACTCATCCCGAGGGCGATACGGCATACGACCACGTCGAAAATCGCGGGCTTTTATGGTATCTGTATTTCGGCGTTGTCAAGGTAATTTATCCGCCTTTAATTTTCCTTGGGATAGGCGCTATGACCGATTTCGGTCCGCTGATAGCAAATCCCAAAAGTATGTTAATAGGCGCGGGCGCGCAGCTGGGCGTATTCGTCGCGTTTATACTCGCAATATTGCTCGGTTTTTCGGTCGCGGCAGCCGCTTCGATTGCGATAATCGGAGGTGCGGACGGACCTACGGCAATAATGACTACGTCAATTCTTGCAGAAAAATATATTCCGACAATAGCTATCGCCGCGTATTCGTATATGGCGCTTATTCCGATAATTCAGAAGCCGCTTATGCGCGCGCTTACCACTAAAAAAGAAAAGATGATCAGAATGAAGCCGCTCCGTCAGGTAAGCAAGCTTGAAAAGATTTTGTTCCCTTTGATAGTTACCTTGGTTGTCGGTATAATTCTTCCGCAGTCGATCGCGCTTTTGGGTATGCTGATGCTCGGTAACTTGTTTAAAGAGTCGGGCGTGGTTGACAGACTTTCTACTCAGGCACAGAACGGATTAATGAACACAATAACCATTTTCCTCGGCATAGCGGTAGGAAGCAAGGCGAAGGGTGAAATATTCCTTTCGTTAGACACTTTAAAAATTATAGCTTTGGGCTTGTTTGCGTTCATAGTTGGAACAATCGGCGGGTTGCTCGTTGCTAAAATAATGTGCAAAGTTACAAAGGGGCAAATAAATCCTCTGATAGGTTCGGCGGGTGTTTCCGCAGTTCCTATGGCAGCGCGAATATCCGAGGACGTGGGAAGGGAGTACGACCCGCAAAACCATTTGCTTATGCATGCAATGGGACCCAACGTCGCCGGTGTAATAGGTTCGGCAATTGCCGCAGGTATATTGATAGCTTGCTTTAACGGATACGTTGACGGCACGGCAACTACGGAAGCCGTTGTGTCGGCGGTTAACTCGGTGATAGCATAATAGGAGCGTTTTATGGAAAGTAAAAAAGTATTAATTACCGATACCATTCTTCGTGACGCGCATCAGTCGCATGCGGCAACGAGAATGAGATTTGATGAAATGGAGCCTGTGTTGCCGCTGCTTGACGAGATTGGCTATTATTCGCTCGAAGCATGGGGCGGCGCAACCTTTGATTCTTGCTTAAGATTTTTGAACGAGGATCCTTGGGACAGATTAAGGAATTTAAAAAAATACCTTAAAAAGACTCCGATACAAATGCTTTTGCGCGGTCAGAACCTGTTGGGTTACAGACACTACGCAGACGACGTTGTCGATAGCTTTATTGATAAATCGATAGGGAACGGAGTGGGTATTATAAGGGTTTTTGATGCGCTTAACGACCCCAGAAACCTTGAAACTTCAATCAAATCAATCAAGAAATACGGCGGCAACGGTAAATGCGTATGCGAAGCGACAATTTCATATACGACCAGCCCCGTACATACGACGGAGTACTTCGTAAATCTTGCAAAGCAGCTTGAGGATATGGGTGCCGATAATATCTGCATTAAAGATATGGCAAACCTTTTGTTGCCTTTCACCGCTTACGACGTAGTATCAAAATTGAAAAAGGCATTAAAGCCCGAAACCAAAGTTCACCTTCATACCCACAATACTTCCGGAACGGGTGATATGATTAACCTCATGGCAATTCAAGCGGGAGTTGATATAGTTGACTGCGCGCTGTCGCCACTCGGTAACGGAACTTCAAACCCTGCGACCGAACCGCTTGTCGCTACTTTAAAGGGAACGCCTTATGATACAGGTATTGATATTGAAAAGCTTTTGCCTTTGGTAAAACATTTCAATCAGGTTGCAGCGCGTCTTGAAAAGGACGGACACCTTAACCCCAAGGTAAGGAAAATCGATATAAACACTTTGCTGTATCAGGTTCCCGGCGGCATGCTTTCGAATTTGATAAGCCAGCTTAAACAGGCAGGGCAAGAAGACAAACTTCTTGAATGTCTTGCTGAAGTACCTGAGGTCAGAAAGGACTGCGGTTATCCTCCGTTAGTTACTCCTACAAGTCAAATAGTCGGAACTCAGGCTGTTTGGAACGTATTGCTTGGCAGATACAAAACGATTACCGCTCAGTACAAAGATTTGATACTCGGTAAATACGGCGCTCTCCCCGGCGAAAAGAGTAAGAAAGTTGTTGAAATGTGTACGAAAGGCGGTGAAGAAATAATTACCTGCCGTCCTGCCGATCTTCTCGATAGCGAAATGCAGTCTTTGACTGAAAAGGTGAAATCAGACGGCTTCTATGAAAAGCCCGAAGACGTTCTGTCTTACGCATTATTCCCCGAGGTTTCTACTAATTATTTCAAATGGCGTAAAGCTCAGGAAACTGGAGTGGATAAAGATATGGTGGATAATCCCAACAAGGTTTATCCCGTATAACAAAGTAAATTGCGGCATGAACTTTTTGTTCGTGCCGTATGGTTTTAATTATGAGTAATATTGCAGTAATAGGCGGCGGGGCCGCAGGGCTTATTGCCGCGTATGCGGCGGCAGTAAATGGTCATAGCGTAACCTTGTTTGAAAAGAACGAGAAATGCGGTAAAAAGATTTATATTACGGGGAAAGGCAGGTGTAACGTCACGCACGTTTGTACGCCTGAAGAATTCCTTCAGAACGTCGTAAATAATTCAAGATTTATGACGAGTTGTATTAACGCTTTTTCACCCGACGACACTATGCGCTTTTTTGAAGCCGGCGGTTTAAGACTTAAAACCGAACGCGGAGCAAGAGTATTCCCCGTGTCGGATAAAGCAAGCGACGTGACAAAATGCCTTGAAAATTACTGCAAAAGTGTTGACGTAGTATTTAAATTTAACGAACAAGTTAATAAAATTAGCAATTTGAATAGTACTATGTTTAACATAATAACCTCAAAGCAGAGTTATTTTTTTGATAAAGTGATAATTTGTACGGGCGGCATAAGTTATCCCGCAACAGGTTCGACAGGTGACGGCTATAAATTTGCGCAAGAGTTAGGACATAACGTCGTGTCTTTAAAACAGGGGCTGTGCGGTATAAATCTGAAAGGAAGCTTTTATAAAGTGTTGCAGGGGCTTTCCTTAAAAAACGTTAATCTGACTGTGTTTTACGATAATAAAAAACTCAAAGAGTTATTCGGAGAAATGCTTTTTACTCATTTCGGGGTATCGGGTCCAATCGTTTTATCGGCTTCGAGCCTTATAAACAGATTGGAATTACAAAAGGTCAAATTAGTAATCGATTTTAAACCGGCACTTTCAGAAGAACAGCTTGATAAACGGCTTTTGAGGGATTTTGAGCAGTATAAAAATAAAAGTATTTCAAATTGCATTAAAGAGTTGTTGCCTGTCGCTTTGATTCCGGTTGTTCTTAGCCGTTGCGGTATCGATT
The DNA here is from genome assembly GCA_029071285.1 of Clostridia bacterium. Lineage (GTDB taxonomy): Bacteria > Bacillota > Clostridia > Christensenellales > Borkfalkiaceae > Coproplasma. Next base: position 2,792 of record JAIEAS010000175.1, on the reverse strand, counting down.
CGGATAAAAGGGTAAATTCCATAACCAAAAACGAAAGACAGTTTTTATTGACAAACATTAAAAACTTTGATATGCTTATTTCGTCATTGCGCGGCTTTGAAGAGGCAATTATAACGTCCGGCGGCGTAGACGTTAAAGAAGTCAACCCCAAGACTATGGAAAGCAAGCTTATAAAAGGGCTTTACTTTTGTGGCGAAGTACTTGATATAGACGCTTTTACCGGTGGTTATAACCTGCAAATTGCGTTTTCTACGGGATTTGCGGCAGGAAATAATATAAAGGATTAAATTATGAAAGCAATTCGCGGAGCAACGACGGTTGAGCAAGATACCGCCGAAAATATCAAAGAGAGTGTTAAAACGCTGCTTCTTACTATAAAGAAAGAAAACGGATTAAGTGAAGGTAATATTGTATGTATTATGTTTTCAAACACGTCTGATTTGCATTCCTTCTATCCGGCGAAAGCTGCGCGTGAAGCGGGGTTTTTCAGCTGCGCGCTCTATTCATCGTTAGAGCCTGATATTAGCGGCGGACTGAAAAAATGCATAAGAGTAATGGTGCTTGCGGAAATCGAGAAGGCACCGAAACATATATATCTGAACGGAGCGGTTAACTTGAGAAAAGATTTAACCAAAAAATTAAATATCGCCATTGACGGCCCTGCCGGCAGCGGTAAGAGCACTATTTCAAAAATCATAGCTTCAAAACTGGACATTCTTTATCTCGATACCGGAGCAATGTATCGCACGGTAGCTTTGGCGTGCGTTCGCAGTAGAGTGGATTGCAGTGATGTTGCCTCGGTAAAAAAAGTGCTTGACAGTTCGCAGATTTCCGTTAAATATGAAAACGGTATGCAAAAAACGCTTTTAAACGGTGAAGACGTATCAGATAAAATCCGAACTCCCGAAATTTCGATGCTTGCATCAACCGTTTCCGCGCATGAGTGTGTGAGAACGGCAATGGCTAATTTGCAGCGTGAGATAGCTGCGGCAAATTCGTGTGTGCTTGACGGTAGAGATATCGGTACTAACGTTCTTCCAAATGCGGAGCATAAATTCTTCCTTACGGCATCGGCAGAGGTCAGGGCGGAGCGCAGAAAGAAAGAAAATGACGCGAAAGGTATTATTCAACCGATTTGCGAAGTACTATGCGAGATAAAACAACGTGACGAGCAGGATAGAACACGTAAAATTGCTCCGTTGGTTAAGGCTGATGATGCCATTGAAGTTGACACAAGCGATTTGTCGATTGACGAAGTTGCCGCTTTGATATTGGGAAAGGTGCAGGAAAAAGTTTGATTATGGCGAAAAAAGAAAAGAAAAAACTTACTAAATTTGAAAAGTGGTTCAGGTTTATGCACAGGGCAATTCACGTCGTGTATACGCCTTTTTTTCCTTTCAAAACACATAAACCCGAAAAACCCTACGAGGACAGACCGTATATAATCATCGGAAATCATCTCAGCTCTTTAGACGTTGTATTTGCGGCGATGGCGACTAAAAAGCCTATGCATTTTATGGCAAAAAAAGAACTGTTTGAAAAAGGTCTTATGAAAAAGTTTGTAACCAAGTGCGAATGTATTCCCGTCTACCGCGACGGAAGCGATATGAACGGCGTTTTAAAAGCTATGAAATACCTGAAAAACGGTGAATCTATCGCAATTTTCCCCGAGGGAATGCGTAACAGAACGAATGAAAAGCTGTTGCCATTTAAAAGCGGGGCAACCGCGCTTGCTATAAAAACCAAAACGCCCATAATCCCTTTCGTACAAGTTAAAAAGATTCGTTTCTGGAAAATGGCGCACGCACTCTACGGTGAGCCTATTGAATTTACCGAATATTACGGTAAAAAACTTACCGAAGAAGATATAAAGGTTTGCGACCGGATTTTGCGTGATAGAATATTGGAACTTTATGACCAGCTTTTGGAAATGCTTGCAAAAAAGAAGAAAAAACGTAGTTAATTGTTATGAAAATATCTGTAGCCGAACACAGCGGTTTTTGTAAAGGCGTGGAATTTGCCGTCAACACAGCGCTTGCTATAAACGATGATAATACTTGGGTTCTCGGTGAAATTATTCACAATGCGGACGTTGTAAAGACTATCAGCGACCACGGACTTAAAATTGCCGATACTCTCAACGAGGTCCCCGGTGGTGGCACAGTGATTTTTCGGTCACACGGGGTACCCAAATCTTATTACGAGCAATGCGCGGTCAGGAATATAAAAGTCGTTGACTGCACTTGCGGTTTCGTTAAAAGAACGCAAACTATAGTAGAAGAGCAAAGCGCGTTAGGTAAATATATAGTTATAGTAGGCGAACCCGAACACCCCGAGGTTGTCGGTTTGTTGGGATGGTGCAATGAAGCCCTCGTTTTGAACGATGCAGACAAAATTCCTGAAGATATTGCGCAAAAAAGCCTTTGCGTGGTCTGTCAAACTACCTTTTCCGCTGAAAAATTTGAAAAAATTGTTAAAAATATTAAAAAAGTGTGTAAAAAAACAGTTGCTGTTTTCAAGACGATTTGTTATACTACTATAGAACGGCAACTTGAGACTGAGGAACTTGCTAAACAATGCGAAGCAATGCTTGTAATAGGCGGGCTGAACAGCAGCAACACCAATAAGTTGTACGAGCTGGCAAAAGCGCATTGCAGCAACGTTTTCAGACTTTCAAATGCCGAAGATTTAGATTATTCTAAAATAAAAAATTTTAAAAGTGTAGGTATTGTTTCAGGGGCGTCAACCCCGAATGCGCAAACCCGGGAGGTTCTCTTAAAGATGGAAGAAAA
>JAIEAS010000174.1 GCA_029071285.1 Clostridia bacterium | reverse complement strand
AACGGATACCGTTCGAAAAAGGAACGCGCGGAAGAGGAACGCAGAAAACAGCTTGCAAAGCAAATAGAGCGCGAAATTTGCGAGCTTGAAAAAGAAGAAGCGGAAATTAACGCCCGCCTTGCCGAGCCCGAAACCGCCTCGGACTACTTAAAAGTGCAAAAGCTTTGCGAAAGACTGGAAGGAATAAAATTACAGTTAGATACTCTTTACAAAAGTTATGAAACCGTGCTATAATGGTTATACAGGGGATAATATGGAAGACAAAAAGAACGAACTCGAAATAGTCGAAGAAGAAAAGGTCATCCGCCACACCATTAACGCGGAGGAAACCTTTACCCTTGCCAAAGACGTTTTCGATATAAGATGCTTTGTTAAAAATCTGTACGGCAACCGCGCTGTCATTGCGCGAAGACTCAACGTGTTTTCGCTGATAGTCAGCCTTATATACACCGTTTTGTACGTTGCGTATATAATGTTTTCTGGTATCATCGATAAGCTTAACACGGGCGGAACGATTACTTTCTACGTCGTTTTAAGCATTTACGCGGCGGTGTTTATAGTAATTATCGTAGGAACCGCCTGCGGCGCTTCGGCAAAGACCAAGAGTATGAAGCTGATACGAAAAATTCTTGCAGTCAGCCGTTTGGTCGTGCGCGTTCTTTCGCTCGCGCTTACGATAACCGCGCTCGCGGTCGTTATGCAGGGAAGCAACTTCACCGCAACCCACGTAGCAATCGACATATCGATGATGATATTCTCGATATTCTGTCTTATAATCGCAATCATTCCCCTGATTGCGGGCGGTATCGTCAAACTCGTAAGGTGGCTGTTGTCCCCCGTTAAAATCAAAAGTCATTTCTCGGCTGTTGCGCTTGAATGGTACGAGATTGTAGCAACCGACGATGGTGAAAATAAAGCGGTTAAAAAGGTTTCGCAAAAATATCTTGACGATATAGGCAGATGCCTTGATAACTATCTGATTCCTCTGCTCGGCAAAAAGTACGTCAACTCCATTAAGCCGGTTGCGATTTTACGCGCGGCGCAGGGCGCACAGAGCGATAAATACCTCGTTGAAGGAATTTTAAAAAGCATTTTCGCCTACGCCACCGAGTGCGGCTACGTAACGTTCGACCCGTGCAAGGACCTCGAATTCGAGGGCACGATAGAGGAAGAGGAAAAACCCAAAACCAAAATCAAGGAAAAGTTTTTAAGGCTCGGCAGTAAAATCGGCAAGTCGGTGGTAAACAAATATCTCGACAAATCGGTTGCAGGCAGCCGTGATGATTAAATAAAAAATAAGCCGCGGAGCAAAAGCTCCGCGGCTTTTTATTTTACATGTTTTGTTCATAATCTTCGTGGTGCTTTTTATAATCACGATATAAATGAAGTCTTGGCAAAAATTGCACCCATACGTAAAATAAGTTAAATACCATTATTACAAAACTGACGCAAGCTGTTACTATACC
>JAIEAS010000173.1 GCA_029071285.1 Clostridia bacterium | reverse complement strand
CGGATATGTGTATAAGCGACTCTCGTTCGCAATGACAAACATTTAATATATATACAAACAGCCGCGCGGACTTTAAACGGCCGCGCGGCTCTTATTTAATTTTTATTTTCAGGCAGTCGCCTCTTTTAATATTTCGGCAAGTCTGTCAAGCGCGTCCGTGTTTTGCGGTTCGGCTAATACAATAAATTCGCCGTCGTATTTATCGTCCTTTTCCTTGTTTACGACAACGCGCAATTTTTTTACAAGCCACGGGTTGCCTTTGACGGGTTCGATTTCAATCCGTTTGATTTTATCAAGCGCAAAACAGCAGTTATAATTGTGATTGCCGAAATAGATTTTAAACTCCCTTTCGGAAAAGTCGTGCAGGTTGTAAAAATAAACCTTGCCGTCCTTTACGGTAATTATTTTGTGCCAGAAGCCCGTGCCGTCATACGTGCGCTGCATAGTCTGCTTATTTTTGTTTTTGTCGCCGGTGTTGCCCGTATAGACGTAACCGAAGCTGAAAAACTTATCCTTTTCGCAATAGCCATCTTTATAGGCGAGCTCGGCGCACTCGTCCATATCAAGGACTTTGCGCTCCTTGCCATCGTACAAATCCCAGTAAGGCGCATATTCGTATGCGAAAGCATCACCCACACCCGCAAATTTTCCGTCAAGAAAAGTTACTGAAATTCCGTGCTCCTCGTCGCACATAGCGTCGCCGCAGAACGCTACTATCAGCCGTTTTTCGTTTTTGTCTATAATCAGGCGGTTCATATCAACCTCGGGATAGGCAAGCGAGGTTATCTCTTCCTCGTAATCCTCGTCCCACTCCTCGGCAACCTCGTTCACGTATTTAAGAACGACCGACTTAATCTCTTCGCTATTGATTAAGTCTTTGCCCAGCACCTCGTTTAAAACGGCGAGTTCGCCTTCGTTAAGGGGCTCGCCCGCGCCCTCGAAGTCCTCTGCGGCGCTGCTTATTCTTCCCGAAATGACAGAAATTTCGTACACGTCGCCCCAGATATTCAGATTTAATTTATCGCACTGATTAATTGACGTAACCTCGCCCTCGTGCGCGGTGAGATTTTTCTTTCTGCGCGGCTTGTGCACGCGCGGCGGTGTTACCG
>JAIEAS010000172.1 GCA_029071285.1 Clostridia bacterium | reverse complement strand
CTTTTCAATGAATATCATAGCGAACTCGATTTTTTCATCGTTGGTGAGCTTGCGGAGGAATTCGTCCGTAGGTCCCTGATATACGGTGTTCACCTTGTATACGCGCTGCTGCTCTGCCGGCTGCTGCTGTTCGGGAGCGGGAGGATAGGTGCTGTACACGTTGTGAACGGGTTGCTGTTCGGGCTTGGGTTCTTCTTTAACAGGCTGCTTTGCAGGCTGATAATCCTGAACGGGCTGATAATTTCTGTAATCCTGAACGGGGTTGTATTCTTGAACGGGAGGCTGATACTCGGAAGCGGGTTTCAGATACTCGGCAGGATAGCCAAGAGTCGGGTCGTATGAGGGAGCCTTCTTTACGGGAGGTGCGGGAGGCTCGGGCTCTGCAACGGGCTCTTCTTCCAGATTAAGCAGAGGTTCGGGCTGAATGGAAGTGGGCTGTTTGGTTTCGAACTTCGCATTGCCGAAAGGATCGAGATACGAGGGCTGCGCGCCGAAAGGCTGAGCATAAGGATTTGCGTAAGGGTTGGGAGCGGGTTCCGGCTTGGGCTCGGGCTTGGGTTCTTCCGAATAATCGGGAACTTCCTTTGCCGCGGGTACGGGCTGGGGTTTCTGCTTCTTGCTCTTGCGCTCGAAGTTGGCGTAATCGTTCACGCCGTATTCGAGAGGCTGTTCCGCGGATACGGGCTTTTCCTTAGCCGCCGCCTTTTTCTCTTTGACTACGGCAGTCAGAAGTATGCCGAGGTTGATTGCAAGCTCGATTGCGATTAAAACGAATATGAGCGACAGCGCAAGACCTTCCGCGTACTTTGCAACCGCAACCGTTATGAACAGGCAGATTGCCGCAAGGAAGGGGATACCGTATCTTACGGTATTGAAAATAAGTCCCTTTCTTCCGCCGTTGGTGGAAAGTGCGATAACGTCTGTGAAGAAGTTGAAAAGAGTCATAACGCCGATAATCGCGCCGAGGATAATTAAAGTCTTGTCTGCAGCTGCAGTGTAAGCCTTTAAAACTTCTGCAAATTTAGTTCCTAATAATGCGTGGGTGTTGGATATGCCCGAAACGTCGCCGAGACCCGTAATGCCGTAGAGGTCGGGCGAGCAGTGAAGCTTATCCGCAACCTTTGTCCAAAGTTCGCTGAATTTGGGGGTTGCAAAATAGAAGCTGTAAAGTCCGCAAAGAACGATTCCGGACAAGAGTAGAAGCACGAGCTTAACTCCAGCAGCTTTGCCGCCCTTATTTACGAAGCACTGTATAATAAGCATCAACAGCGCGCCGCCGAAGGCAACCCACATATTGATATGCTGCTGAGCCGTGCCGCTGAGCTGAGCGACTACCATTGCGGCAATCAGATATACCGTAAGTACGAGCACCGCCGCAATTTCGATAATATATGCGAATATGCGCGTAACCTTGCCGCTCTTTTTGAAGGTAATTCCCATAGGAATAAATGCAAGCAGCGCAAGGAAAGTTATTATTGCGTACAAAACTACCGCGTAGGCGGTAACGTCCATAACAACCTTTTCCAGTCCGAAAAGGGGAACGGGGTATGACGCCGCGAAAGCGTTGCCGAGGTCGACAGGCTTGTTGAAGACTATGCCGACAGCGTTCGGCAGCTGCATAACGAGCATACCTTCAACTCCCTTGCCGTGATAGAAGGGAAGAAGAAGTCCCAGCAGCAGGCAGGCGACCGCAATGGCATAGGTTATTATCACCGTTAGTTTTTTAGTATTCTTGGGTTCGGTATTTCCCATTGTTTTTCTCCGTAAAATGAGATTTGATTTAAAAAAGCAGACAATTCTGCTATTATCAGTTATACAATTTTAATACAATTTGACT